>JAFGNG010000059.1 GCA_016927125.1 Planctomycetota bacterium
CCTCAGGAGCTTGCTTGTAGAGCGCGGGTTTTTTTCTGCCGTAATTATCATGCGTAGCATAATACAAGATATTTTGAAAAAGGAAAGGGGGGACTTTTGAATTGCTGCGGGATTCATTGTACCCGGGAATAAGAGTATTTTGGAAAGTACTCCAGGCCGAGCGGCTCGCGCAGCTTGGCGGGGAAATTATTGACAAAGATATATCCCGGGCGCTCGGAGGCGGAGATAAAATTATTCATAAAGTAGATCCGCGCCTGGTCGTTGTAGTATTGAAACACATTGGCGCAGATAATCACCCGGAAGCGGCGGCGGGGGTGGTGGCGAATGTCAAAGGGACGAAATTCCACATGTTCTCGCACCTCCGGCCCGAAGGTAATCCGCTGCCCGCTTAGGGTGCCGAACTTGCGGAAGTAATCGCCATACTCCTCAAGGTCTTCCCGGGGGATGTTGTATTCCCCCTTCTGGGCGTCCCGCAGGAGCTCCCGGTTAATATCGGTGCCGAAGATCCGGAAAGGAAAATTGATTTTCAAACGCTGCTGCAGGCGCAGGAGGTACATGGCATAAGAGTAGGTTTCCTCACCGCTGGAACAGCCGGCGCTCCAGAGCAGCAGGGGGAAGGAATTTTTCGATTGCAAATATTCCGGCACAACCTGTTCGCGCAGGCCGATAAAGGTCTCCCGCTCGCGGAAGAAGCGGGTAGCATTCGCGACCTTCCCGGTTACCGCGTTCTGCGAAAAAATCCGGTTGCCATCTTCGATTGAAAGGGCGCTGGCCGCGGGGCTCCAGCGGTTGGCATCTTCCTCGAGATGGGAAACGGACAGGGTGCCTTTGAGGGGAGAAAAGACAAAGGTCCGGCAAACCTGCCCATAGACATCATCCAGCACTTCAACCGGGAGGGAATGTCTTTTCAAAATCTTTTCCAGGCGGCTGACCTGCCACAGGCACTTCTGGTTGCCGCCGAAAAGATAACACTCCAGGGTTGGCAGTACAGAACCCATGGCGGAGAGTTTTCCCAGTAGGGTGCCAAGGTTTTGTTCCGCCTTGTCGGCAAAGTCCTGGATACGGCCGCCAAGAGAGAAGAATCCAGCGCGGCTTTTCGCAGGATCATAGAGGATTACAGCAACCGAGAGGCCAATATCACAGGCGAGTTCCCGCTTTTCAGCAACACTTGACAAATCACCTGCAAGCGCGGGGTTAGGCATTTGCCGTGGAGGGATTTTATCGTATTTAATCATAGCCACCCCGAAGCTATCACCCTATAAGCAAAAAGTTTATAAAGATTAGAGGGCGAAGACCGCAATCCTGGACATAATATAAACGGCTACAAGCTGTTAGGTAATTTGCGCCAGTTTTAAGGCAGTTGAAAGTCTCCCTTAACAGCGTTTGGAGACTTTTAGATTAAAGAATAGAGTCAATAATTATTCAAAATTTAACAGTCTAACAACTCCTATGGGTTTGGGTTATATGTTCTAAAACTGCAGGGCGAAAGCAAGCGGTAAGTATATTCTTGATTGTTGAAGGTGGTTCCTGGCAAGTATCTTTATTGAAATGAAGCCGGAAGCATTGTTGTAAGGTCTTGATTGCACATATGATGGATTCTATAATTATTTCAAGTCTGGATGCCGGGTTACGGCCGGTTACAGTAGCGATGAGTTTCTTTTTTTAAAATACTTTCATCCATGCCCCGGAGGGCATTATGGCTAGCCCGATTTATACTGGTATTGATATTGGCGCTGATTCCCTCAAGGTGGTTAGCCTTCGCCGCAAGGGGAATTCTTTCCAATTGCTCGGAGCTGGGCTGGCGCATGTGCCGAATGATATTCCCGAGGATCAAGACGCCACCAAGATTATTGGCGGGATCTTGTCCCGGATGATCCGCAGTCAGAAGATCCCAATTGGGCATACCGTGATCGGCCTGGGCAGCAAGGGCAGCCTGATCCGCTGCCTCTCCGAACCCATCTGCCCGCGCTGGAAGCTGGCGATGCTGATGGATTTTGAGGTGGAAGAACAGGCCGGATCCACCGCGGCAGTGGCCTATGACTTCCGCCCGCTGGATCTGCCGGAATTCCAGGAAGGGCAGTTCTCCGTGCTCCTGGGCCAGGCCCAGGCTTCGGTGGTGGAGGAACGCCTCACCCTTGCCAGGGAGAGCATCAAGCGCGCGGATGAACTGGATATGAACTGCCTGGGGGTATTCAACCTCTATGCCATCAGCCCCCAGTGTGATGAAGAGAAGGTCACGCTGATTCTTGACATCGGGGCGGAAGAGACCAATGTCTCCCTCCAGCAAGGGTCTGCCTTCTATTTCGCGCGGACAATCAGCGGCGGCGGCAGGCGCTTTACCTCCCGGATCCAGCAGGAGCTGAAGATTTCCTTTGAAGCCGCCGAGGAACTCAAGCTGGAAGCACCGGGAATCATTCCTGATAAAATCTATGCTGAAGAGGAAGTCCTGACGATTGAGCCTGAAGACATTCTCTCCCGGTCGGTACAAGCGAATGGGCCGGATTACCTGGTTTCCAAGGCTTGCCGGACCGAAGCCTCCGTGCTGGCGAGTTCCGTGCAAAGCTCTCTGGTTTTTTTCCGTAACCAGTTGGTGAAGTCAAGCGGCACGGACCCGCGCAATCCCAAGCTGGAAATCATTAAACCGCAGCATATTTTACTGACCGGCGGCGGCTCGAAGCTGGGTGGGCTGGGTGAAGTCTTGGGTGAACGCCTGCGCTGCACCACCGAGAAACTTAACATCGCCGGCGCCTTGCCGGATTGCCAGGGGAGCGCAGAGTTGGCAATAGAAAGCGCGAACGCGCCGCATTTTGCCACCGCGATCGGCCTGGCCCTGAGCCGCGCCCGGGATGCCGGATTCGGGTTTAATATCCTGACCGAATCCGAAAAGGAGCGCCGAAAATTCTGGGAACGGAAGTTCTACCTCGTCGCAGCGTCAGTCGCGGCGGTCATCTTGATTGTGTTTTCCATCATGAGTTCAAACCGCGGCTTGAAGGCGGCGGAGGAGCTTGATGAAAAATGGCGCCTTCGGATTGATGAAGTCCAGCAGGAACAGGCCGAACTGGAACAGGCCAAAGCCGACAACGCCATGCGCGGAGAGATGGTCAACATCCTTGAAAACTACCGCAGCGCGGGGCTGGACACCCTCAAGGCCCTGGATATTATCCGGCGGAACACCCCCGAGGATTTCTTTTTTACTAACTTTTTAACCCTTAACCTGGTTGATCAATCCAAGTCGACGAGGAGAAATACAACTGGGGGGCCCAGGGGTGCTTCTTCGTCAAAGACCACCTCCTCGGAGAGTGCTGACCGGCGGATCCTGCTGGAAGGTTTTTGTCTGGCAAAATCAGAACAGGAAAGCGCCGCCCGCTTAAGCCAATTGATTACTGATTTAGCCCAGGTTGATGACAATTATTTCGAAAAGGTCAAGCAGATTAAATACACTGAAGCAATTTCGGATGAAAAAATGCAGCCTTATTTTATGGTGGATGGCAAGAGCCTCAAGCCAGACAACACAACCAGGGCGTTTTCATTTTCTTTAGAGTGTTTTATCCGACCCAGGAGACAATAGATGCGGTTTTGGGAAGACAATAAGTGGCTGGCCAGTGTCGCGGGCGGGTTCCTGGTGGTTTACCTCCTGGTTTCCTTGATTGTGTTGATCCCCAATGCCGCCGCGGTCAGCAGTATCGAAGAAAAGGCGATCCGGGATTATGGGATAGCGAAGGAAACGCTTTTCCCAGAACGGACTTCCGGCAAGGAAAAGATCAAGGATCTTTTATCTGAATATAACAGCTATAACGCCGCCTTGGAAACCCGCCTGCACCTCCTGGAAAAAATGATTTCCCGGCCCTTTGAGAAGAACCTGGAACCGGTGGTCAAGCTTGTAGAATTTGGCAGTGCCGTGCGTGCCGAGTTGGATAAGCACCGATTGGCAATAATGAAACAAGCCGGTTACCGCGGGGTAACTATCCTGGAAGGGGCCCAGGAGTTGATCGGCAGAGAATTGTCAGCTACCCTGGCTGATACCAAAGAAAAAGATATTGACTGGTTGCAACAAACCCGCGTCGCTTATGAATTTGCTTCGCTCTTGCTGGAAATAAGCAGTGTCGAGGAGGGCAAACTTTGTATCCAGGAGATCCAGAACCTGGATACTTATTCGAGAGAGGAAGTCTTTTTAAAATCCGCAGAAGCGTCTACGGATAAAGCACCGGTCGAGCCTTTTGTTTATTTGTATCCTTTGAGCGCGCAGTTACTGGTCAGCCAGGAAGGAATCATGCGGATCCTGAACGCCTTTTCCGATCCGGAAACCTACTTTTTGCTGCAGGCGATGAAAATCAGCTCAGACCCCGGCGGCCGCACGGTTGAATCTCGGGAAGAGAAAGGCAAAAAGAATATTATTGGCAAGCAGCGCATCACCAAGTGGAATGAACATTATTACGTGGTGAATCTCGAGGTTGCGCGCGTAGAGGTCAACATCAGCGAAGGTTTAAAGGGAAGTATCGCGGAAGAATCACGGGAAAAAACGGCGAAGACAACGACCCAGAAAAAGAAAAAAGCTGCGTTGGAGCCTTATTAACAGCTTGGCCCGGTTTTTTATAGTGAAAGATAGCGCTTCCTGTTAAGGCAAGAGAAAGATTATGGAAAAGAGTCTTGAGGTCGGAAAATTAATGCTTAACCGCGAGCGCGGGGTCTTCCTGGTAATCGCCGCCCTCTGCGCCTGGCAAGTGGTTTCATATTTTGTGCAACCCCCGCCCCGACCGGAGATTGGCGATCCCTATGTCAAAAGCGGCAAGCCAGAGGGCGAGATCTTCACCTTGGCGGAACCGGATGATATTCAAAAAATCCTCTCGACCCCCGGGTATGATGTCTTTGTGCCCCGCTCCCTGCTTCAGCAGAAAGAAGCTGTTGCTATTGTCAGGCCACCCGAAGGAGGGAAAGTTGTAAGACCACCGAAGTCCGAGGTGGATATGCGCCGGGAGTTAGAACTCTTTGGCCAGGGGACTGGGATTGGGCGTTTTGCCGACGAAGTTCCGCCTTTACCAATGTCTACCTCACAGAATGCGGCTCCTGCCCGGGTACCGGTTCAAGAGGCATACCTCTTCCCGCTGAAGGTGAAGGGGTGGATTATGCCCGCCGAGGGTGAAACCATCAAGGTTATGGTTTTGCCCGCCGGGGGAGGGGAGCCCTTCTGCCTGGCCGCCGGAGAAAGCTGGGGGGATTTGCGCGTCCAGACGATCACTCCGGAAATGGTAGAATTTGTGAACCAGGAAGGTAAGATCATCTATATTGATAAAGAAATGCTTCTCAAGGAAAGGCGTTTGGCCAATTCCGAAGAAGGGGAAGAAGAGGAAGAAGATGAAGAGGAAACCGGCGTAGTTGATAAGATTCTGGAAAAACTTAACCTGTCTGACAGCGATCCTTCCAAGTTAGACGAGTTTAAGAACAAGGCGGATTTGTTTTAATTCTTGCTTAAGTGAATTGCTAAGCCAAGATATAGCAGGTAACCTCCAGGGATAATCATAGAGAAAAAAATACGGCAAGTTTACCGGGGTTCCGGAAATACCCGGGTTGTGAGCAGGCGGCCTTAATTGATCCACTGAAAGGAGTAAAGAGGAAGACATGATCATTCGTAAACGAGCTTATCCGAGGATCGGCCTGATCGGCAATCCCTCCGACGGATACTATGGCAAAACCATAGCCTTTACCTTCAGCAATTTCTTTGCGGAAGTGGTGCTCTACCAATCCCCGGAGCTTGAGATCATTCCTTGCAGCAGGGATAATTCCTGCTTCAGTAGCGTGCCCGCGCTGGTGGAAGACGTCGGGCGGGTGGGGTATTACGGCGGCATCCGCCTGCTCAAAGCCTCGATCAAATGCTTTTATGATTATTGCCAGAAAACAGGCATCCTGCTGGATGACCGCAATTTTACGATCCGATACTCCTCCACGATTCCCCACCATGTCGGTCTTGCCGGTTCAAGCGCAATCATCACCGCTTGTTTCCGCGCTTTAATGGATTTCTACCATATCAGTATTCCCAAGCCAATCCTGGCCAACATCATCCTTTCGGTCGAGTGCGAGGAGCTTAATATCTCCGCCGGTCTGCAGGACCGGGTCGCGCAGGTCTACGAGGGCCTGGTCTACATGGATTTCGACAAGAAGCTGATGGCCAAACAGGGTTATGGCAAGTACGTTCCCCTGGACCGGAAGTTGCTGCCCAATATTTATATGGCATACCGCACTGAATCGGCGAAGTGTTCGGAAATCTTCCATAACAACATCCGCGAACGTTTCGAGCGGGGAGAGACCAAGATTGTCCAGGCCATGAAGTACTGGGCGGGGCTCGCCGACAAGGTGCGCAACTGCCTCTTGCACGGGGAGGTTGATAAAATCGGGGAATACCTCAACGAGAATTTTGATCGCCGCGCTCAGCTTTACCACCTTCCCGAGGATAACCTGCGCATGGTGCAGATTGCCCGCAAGGCCGGGGTGAGCGCCAAGTTTACCGGCTCCGGGGGCGCGATTGTCGGAATCTATAAGAATGAAAAGGTTTTTCAACGCTTCAGACAAGCAGCAAAAAAGGACGGCATCAAGGTAATTAAACCGCACATTGTCGGGAACTCCTATGGTTCAAACGGGGATTGAATTTCCAGGTATTACAAACAACGAAGGCGCGTTTTGACATCATGCATACGCATTGGAGAGGGGAGAGATAATGATTCGCAAAGCTGTTATCCCAGCGGCAGGTTTCGGCACCCGGTTTCTGCCGGCATCCAAGTCCCAGCCGAAGGAGATGCTGCCGATAGTTGACACGCCCACCATCCAGTATGTGGTCGAAGAGGCGGCCGCCTCCGGCATTACCGATATCCTGATCATCATCGGCAAGGGAAAGCGCGCGATCGAGGAGCATTTCGACCGGAATTTCGAGTTGGAGGCGGAACTCGAAGCCAGCGGCAAGCGGGAAGAACTCCACGCAATGCGCCGGATCTCCGACCTTGCCAATATTTATTTTGTCTGGCAGAAGGAATTGAGCGGCCTGGGCAACGCGATTACCTACGCGCGCGATCATGTCGGCAAGGAACCCTTTGCCGTGCTCCTGGGCGACACCCTGATTGCCTCCCAGCCGCCAGCCACCAGCCAGCTCATCAATATCTTTGAACGCTACCAGGAGTCGGTAGTAGTGTTGGAGGAGGTTGATCCCAAGAAGGTCGAACGCTATGGCATCATCAAGGGGCATGAGATTGATGACCGCCTCCTGCTGGCGGAGGATTTTATCGAGAAACCTTCGATGGAGGAAGCGCCTTCCAACCTCGCCATTGCCGGCCGTTATATTTTTACGCCCGAGATCTTCGATTACCTTGACCGCATTACCCCCGGCAAGAATGGCGAATTGCAGCTTACCGACGCCATGCGCCTGATGGTAGCCGAAAGGGCGATGTACGGTTTGTGCATCGAAGGCGAGCGTTTTGATATTGGCAATAAACTGGACTTCCTCAAGACCAATATCGCCTTCGGGCTGAACCACCCCGAAATTGGGAAGCACCTGCGGGCGTACATTAAGGATCTCGCCACGGAGCTTTGATCTTCATTGAGGATTAAGAGGCAGTGGATCAAGCCAGTTAGATTTCGCTATAGTTGCGATCGCGGGCTGCAAACCAAGGAGGAGTAGTATGGATAGCAGGCTGCTCAGGCGCGCTGGCATTGCAATGCTGCTTTGCCTGTACTTTGCCACCCTGTTGTACAGCGGTGAAGTGTCAGGGCAGACTCCTTCCATAGAGGTAAGAGTTCCTGAAGAATCTATCGACAATATTAAACCTCTGCTCGCAAAAATGCAGGCCCGGCTGGCGGCTTTGGAAGGGGACTCTGGCCGGCCATACCCCACCGCGCGTTTAAAACTCCTCCAGATGCAATCCCTCTCCAAGCCCAGGCTCTTCGGTGAGTCGGAAGCATCCAGGCTTAGACGGATAGTCAGGATAGCCCGCGACCTGGAGGAAGAGTTCAAGCTCATCGCCGAGGGCAAGGACCCCTTGGCGGGCAGGACCGGTTTGATTGAAGGGGCATATATTTCGCCAGTGGATGGTTCGGTGCAGCCTTACCGGCTTTATATTCCAAGTTGTTACGGGGGGAAAGCGGATCCCGGCGCGGAGAAAATCCCCTTGATCATTCGCTACCATGGTTATAACCCTTCCTACGACAGGACCTCATGGATCGATATTGGCAGGTGGATGGCCCGTGATCTTGAGGAAACCCGCGTGGCGATGCTGATGCCTTTCGGGAGGAGCAATACTGATTTCCTCGGCGTCGGCGAGTTGGATGTCCGGGATGCTATTGAAGCGGTCGCGGAGTATTATCACATCGATCGCAACCGCCTCTATCTGTTCGGCTACAGTATGGGGGGCAGCGGGGTCTGGACTACCCTGGTGCATTATCCCGATATCTTCGCGGCTGCTTATATCCGCTCCGGGCGCACGGATTATTATTACTGCCATGAGCGTAAACGCGAGGATTTACCTGCTTATCTCCGCTTGTTGATCGATACTGATAATCCCATCGACCTGATGGAAAACCTCCGTAAGGTTCCGCTCAAGCTCCATCATCCCACCGGCGACACTGTGGTTAAACCCGGGCATACCTCTGGCATGGTTAGTCGGCTTAATAAACTGGGCCGCGCCCATAACCATGGCATTCCCGCCCCGTTGGAAGTAACCATGCCGGTTGGCGGTTCGCACTGGGATATGTCCACCAACGAGGAATATCAAAACATCTATCAGTGGATGTTAAAGTATGAATTGGAGTCTAATCCAAAGGAAATCGAGCTGACTACCTTTACGCCTAAGTATGGCAAGCGGGCCTGGTTGCAGATAGAGATGCTTAAAGACTGGGGCAAGCGGGCATATATCAAGGCAAAGTTCGATTCCGAATCAAATAAGGTTCTGATTGAAACAATCGACAATATCTCGGTGCTGGCAATTGAACCTTTCAAGCTTCCCATGGAAGGTATTGGGATGGTTGAAAATCCTTCCCTGCAGATGCCGGAGGGCTTCAGCATAACTCAAGTGGAAGATACGGGAAAGCTGGTTCTCTACCAAGTTATATCTGGAGAGGGTATGCCTCAACCGCTGCCCATCTTAAGAAAAACTCCTAAACTCTGCGGTCCGGTCAAAGAGGCTTTCAATGCCCCGTTTATGTTGGTAAAAGGCACCATCGGCTCGGAAGAGGAGAAAGCTGACCTTGCGAGCAAGTGCGAACGGTTTAAAAAGGAATGGCTGCTCTTCGCCAAGGGCGAGGCCAGGGTGAAAGATGATACTGCCCTGACCGAAGAGGATATCGAGGCATATAACCTGGTCTGCTTCGGGACACCGACTACCAATGCCTTTCTCGCAATGGTCTGTCAGGAAATACCTTACAGGTTTATACCGGGTGGATATGGCGTTGGCGAAGCAGAGGTGCATTCCAATAATGAAGATGAACTCGGTTTCCTGGCATGTTATCCCAATCCTAAAGCGAACAGCCGCTTGCTCGTAATAGCTGACGGGCTGTATTATGGCGATTTCCTCGGTATCAACCACAAATGGGATCTCGTCCCGGATTATATAATCTTTAATAATGAAAAAGGCCTCGAAGGCACCAACTCAGCAGTGCTGGCCGGTTTCTTCGATTCCGCCTGGCAGTTTGATAAATCCCTGCTTTACAAAAGCGCAACCAAGTAATCCTCTGCAATCTTATCAACCTTATGTCTATTCCAGAAATGCCTTCCACTTCGATCATCTAAGAGATTCTTTTATCAGTACTTAATCAGGTTCAATCCGGCAAAAACTGCCGCTTTACTTTGCCGCTAAGCGGAATTCCATGCCGTTTGATTCAATAATTAAATCTTAAGAATTATTTCATTCATCCGCACCAATTATCACTTAACCTGATTAATAACAATAAGTAATGGGAGTTTAAAAATATTTTTCCGCATTCTTTACGGAGTGGAACAGGGATTGAAATGTTAACTGATGAGAATTTGCGTTTTTACAATGGGTATTACAAGTGGGAAGAAAAGGCGCAGAGCATGATTAATGGTATTTATCTCTCCACCATGGGCGCGATGGTGCAGTCGAGCAAGCACGGTGTCATAGCGAATAACCTGGCCAACTCCAATACAACTGGTTACAAGCCGGAAATTGCTACCTTCCGGGAATTGCTTGCCGAAAGCGCGCTCCAACCTGGCTCGCGGCCTGAAATCAATAAGCTGTTGGAAAAGACCGGCGGCGGGGCGTGGCTCAATGAAACCGCGACCTCCTTTATGTCTGGCCCCCAGCGCCAAACCGGTAATCCCATCAATGCCGCCATCAAGGAAGAAAACGGCTTCTTCGAAGTAATGAAAGACGGACAGCGCTTTTATACCCGCGATGGCTCTTTTACCCAGGATTACCTCGGCCGCCTGGTAATGGCTGATGGCATCACCCTGGTTCTGGATAACAGCGGCTCTCCCATCACCCTCACCGGCAGCCCCGAAATTACCCAAACCGGCTCCATTGTGGATGTCGAAACCATGAACGTAATCGGCCAGCTCGGGTTGGTTACGGCGGATGATACCAGCAAGCTTATGAAGGTTGGCGACAACCTTTATAAACAGGGCGAGGCCACCCTCACCTCGGAAGAACTCTTTCTCCAGCCCAGGTCGGTTGAAGGTTCCGCCGTCAATCCGGTAAGAGAGATGGTGGCAATGATCGAGGCCGCAAGGGCTTACCAGGCGAATATGAAAATGATTACGATCCAGGATGATACCTTAGGACAAACTGTCAGCCGAGTTGGCAGCGTGTCGGTCTAAGGGTAAGCATATTTAACGAATGAAACTTAACCAGTAAGGATTTTTTGAAAGGGTCTTAACCATGATGAGTCGAGCGCTTTGGACCGCGGCAACCGGGATGCATGCCCAGCAGACCAATGTGGATGCGATCGCGCATGACCTGAGTAACGTTAATACCGCGGGTTACAAGAAAACGCGCGTAAACTTCGCGGATTTATTTTACCAGCGGGTCCGGGCGGCAGGCATGCCGGGAATCGAGGGTAATAATCTCCCGAGCGGCCTCCAGATCGGCACCGGGGTGCGCGTGACCGGCACTACCAAGCAGTTTACCATTGGCGGCGCGTTGGAAACCGGCAATGGCCTCAATATGATGATCCAGGACAATGGCGGCATTGCGCGGAATTTCTTCCCCGTGCGCCTAGCTGACGGCAGCATTGCCTACACCCGCGATGGCTCTTTCACCAAGGATTCGGAAGGCAACATTGTTCTTCCCACCGGCGTTATCCTGGATGGCGGGATCACCCTCCCGGAAGTGGCGCAGGATATCTTTGTCTCGCCCGAGGGCGAGGTTTTCTACAACGATGAGGCCGGGGATCAACAATCCGCCGGGCAGTTCCAGATTGCTACCTTTGCCAACCCCGCCGGTCTGGCGCCTCTGGGGGACAACCTCTTTGGCGAGACCGATTCTTCCGGCACGGCCACGCTCGGCACCCCCGGGGATGATGGCTTCGGAGAAATCCGCAGCGGCTATATCGAGATCAGCAATGTCAGCGCGATTGAAGAGATGGTCAGTTTGATCTCAGCCCAACGCGCCTATGAATTTAATTCCCGGAGCATCCAAACCAGCGATGAGATGCTGCAGACGGTCAATAACCTGAAGCGTTAATAAGATGGCAAAACCCAGGTAATTAAAGGTGAGAACAGCCATTGAATTTTAAAGAGAAACACAACTCCAATAATGCCAGGAAAGCAGCTATGAGAATGATTAAACTCTGCCTGCCTGTCAACTGCTCTGCTTGGATAGCCGTAGCGGTAATGCTGGTTCTTGGCGGATTTGCTCAAGCGCAGGTGCATATTGAATTGCTGGAGACCGCGGTCTCCCGAGGGAGCTATATCCGCTTGAATGAGGTCGCGGAGGTGGAATCTACCCAGGAAGGGCAGCAGCAGTTGGAAGGCATCTTCCTCGGCTCTGCGCCGCGCAAGGATGCTTCCAGGATTCTGACCCGCAACCAGATCAAAGCGCAGTTGCTGGCCCATGGAGTTAATGAAGAAGATTTGACCATTAGCGGCGCGGACCAAGTGCAGGTGTTACCGGCGCCCCTCCCGGGTAGTACCCCAGGGGGAGGGGCGGTGGTAAATACCGCCGACCAGGCCGAGGCCGATAGTATTTCCGTGGCTTCACCCACAGTACAGCAGGGAGAAGCTTATAAGACCGGCCGGGACTTCCGCGAAGAAGTGGAGCGAGTTGTGGTTGATTTGGCCCGCCAGCAGATTTTGCAGGATCTTGGCATCGCCGGAGCGCAGGTTGAGATCGAATTGACCCGCCTCAATGATCTGGAGCCAGGCATGGAATCAGCGGCGGCGGTCAAGATCGAACGTACCCCCAGCCGCGTCAATTCCGGTTCCTTGACCATCAACTATGGGCTTTACGATCAAAACTGTCAACGCCTGGGAGACATTGACGCCTACCTCAAGATTGAGGTACGGATTCCAGCGGTTACTGCCACCCGGGCAGTTGCCCGCGGGGATATTATTTCAGAGATGGATGTGGAAATCTGCATGGTGTCGCTGAATGAAGGCCGCAACTCTTACTCTTCTCTTGAGGAAGTAGTCGGTATGCGAACCAAAACCTCGCTCCCGGCGGGAAAGACTATCCAAACCGGCAAGATTGAGATCATGCCGATTGTGCAGCGCGGACAGAATGTTTCAGTGTCGGCAAAGATTGGCAGGATCCATGTGCGCCAGCGCGGCATTGCCATGCAGAGCGGCGCGGCGGGAGATATCATCCCGGTAAAAAATCAGCAAAGTGGCAAATCCTATCCCGCCAGGATCTACGCTGACGGGAGATTGGAACTGGTAGTAGTACAACCCTGAATACATGAGAGGGGAGAGGGTAATGAGAGAATCGCGAAAAATTTTAACCGGCCTGGTAATAGCAGGCTTACTCTTTTCAGGAGTCTGCCTCGCGGAGGTCGAGACCAATAATCCATATGGGGAGGAATCACTGATCGCGCAGCCCCGCGCGGGACAGATGCATGATCGCGTAACTATCACCATCGATCTCAAAACCGAGGCCAAGAGCGAGGCTTCCAGTGATACCTCGAAGGAATCTTCGGTAAGCTGGTCTTTCGCAAACCTCTTCCGGATCGGTAAGGATCAGGACGGAGATATTATTGCCAAGCCTTTTGCCGATGTCCGCAAGCCGACTCTGGATGTCGATACCGAGCGAGAGCAAAAAGGTGATGGCGAAACCGAGACCAAGAACACTATCCGGGCGGAGATCTCCGGTGAAGTGGTGGATGTGCGGCCGAATAAGCATCTGGTGGTTGAGGCGCGGCGATCAATTACAATCAACAATGAAACCAGGACAGTGCTCTTTACCGGCCGGATTGATCCCCGGGATCTGACCGCCGAAAACACCATCGATATGAAATATGTTATCGATCCCTGCCTGAAGCTTCAGGGCAAGGGCGATATTTCGGACGCAGTCAGGCGCGGTTGGCTGGCCAAGTTTTTTGACACAGTATCGCCATTTTAACGGGTTTTAAATTAACATAGGTCACGAACAAGGGGTTTCAACATGCGTGTTCGGATAATGATTTTGATAATCTTCTTTCTCCTACTCTCCCTTCCGGCCCAAGCCGAACGGGTTTCAGTCCTTGCCACCATCAAGGGAACCAGCCCCCTGAAGATCTCCGGCACCGGGATTGTCGAAGGTTTGAACGGCACCGGCGACAAGGCGGTTGCTTCGCGTAAAGCCTTGAAGACCCTGCTCGCCAAGGAAAATATCAATGTCGCCATGAGTGATATTGACGGGCAGAATGTCGCGGTGGTGAGCGTCAGCGCCGAGATTCCAGCCTTCACCCGCCCCGGTACCATGATTGATGTTACGGTCGCTTCCCTCTTCGACGCGGAGAATCTCCAGAACGGCATTTTGAAGCTTACCCACTTGCGGGTAGAGGGTAGCGGCGAAACTTACGCCGTGGCTTCGGGAAGGGTGAATATCGGCGGTGAAGACGCTGCCAACCAATTCCCCACCACCGCGAACATTACTGGCGGGGCGCAGGTAGTGCGCGCGCACGAGGTTGATTTCCTCTCTGACCGCAGCACCTTCGAACTCTTATTAAAAGAACCGAGCTTTGCCACCTCGCAGGCGATTGCCCATGCCATCAACAGCACGAGCGGTACCAATCCCCGGCTCGATCGTTATCTTGAAGAAGCCGGTTTTGAGGCCTTTGACAAGCCGGTGCCGGGTTTTGCCCAAGCCCTTAATGCCGGGACCGTGATCGTGCAGATCCCTGATTATTACATGATGGACAA
>JAFGNG010000060.1 GCA_016927125.1 Planctomycetota bacterium
AGGAACCGGCCTGACCCCCCCCCCGGCACTCTTAATCACCTGATCAAACCAGGCTTTTCATAGGCCGGTCTTGACATCCGGCGCGTCGAAACGTTCAATAAAATTAGTAAAGCTGGTTTTTCAGCGATTTTTATCGAGTGAACGCAACTCCAGCTATACATAATGGTAATGAAGGGCGATATCCCCTCGCCCCTGACAAGCGAATTTATCCTTAGTCTTTAACAAACTGATCTTTATTTTCAAATAGTTACGGCAGGTTACATTTTTTAGCGCTTGCGGATGAAAAAATGCATTTAGCCAACCCCGATAACCCTTCTGCTGCGTCTACCTTAGCAGAAAATGCCGAAGAGGAGATTCGGCAGGAACGCAGTGAAGAGGACCTGCTGGCTGCTTACGTGGAAGGAGATGAATCCGCCTTTGAAGAGCTGCTTGCACGCGTAGGCGGGATGTTGTATGTCTTTATCCGGCGGATGATGGGGGAAGATACCCGGGCCGAGGATGTTTACCAGGATGTCTTGATTAAGATTGCCACCCGGGCCCATTATTACCACAGCCATTCCAAGCTGAAGCCGTGGCTCTTCCAGATTGCCCGCAACGCCTGTATCGATTCCCTGCGTCGTGAAAGCCGCCGGACCGTGGTCTCGCTGGACAGTATTGATGAAGACCAGATTACCCCCGGCGTGGGCAAACATCCGCCCGGCAAGCAGGAAGCGCCGGACGCGAAGGTGATGCGCGAAGAACTGAGCGCCGCCATCCTGCGCGTGGTCCAAGCCCTGCCGGATGAACAGCGCGAGGTCTTCCTGCTGAAAGAGGAAGGCGGCCTGACCTTCAGGCAGATCAGCCGGATCCTCGGCTGCGAAAAGGAAACTGCAAAAAGCCGCATGCGGTACGCCCTTGAGCGTCTGCGCAATGCGCTTGGCCGTGAGGCAAGAAACTATGGACTGTAATCGGATTCGCGAACTCTTGATCAACACCCTCTACGGGAGCCTCGACAAGGAGACCGCCCGGGAGGTTGATGAGCACCTCGCCGGCTGCCCGGCCTGCCGCCGACAGGTGGAGGAATCCCGCGCCCTATTGAAGGGTTACCGGGCGGCTCCCAAGCCGGAAGCCCCGACGGGAGGGATCGCCGCGGCCCTGGAAGCGGGCAGGAAGACGCGCGCCGAGATTGCGGAAAAACAGAAGACCCGGCGGATTGTCCGCGACTCCTTCTTGAAAAGATTTATCTTCTCGCCGGGAATGGCAACCGCGGCGTTATTTCTGATCATCATCAGCATCTTCTTCTACAGCACCGACTCCGAGCCGGAATATACCAGCCGCATGGCCAAGGGCTTGGATAAAGCCAAGCAAGAAGAGGCCGAAGGGGAAGTGTTGCTGCCGAAGCCGGATGCCGCCCCTGCCGCGCCAGTGGCAAAAACGACTATCGCTCCGGTCGAGGCGGCCAGGCTTGCCGAAGCAGAAACCGCCGACCTCGAAGGTGATCTTAAATCTAATTACGGCATCACCGCGGTTGAACCGGAAGCCGCGCCGGGCGAAATGGCTAAGCTGGCCGAAGCAGAACCTACTTCCTTGGAAGCTGGAGCTGAAATTAAAGATGGCATTACCCTGGTTGAACCGGAAGCAACTCCTAAGTCAGACGAGAATTTTGACTTTGCTGCTTATGGCGAAAGACAGTCCGCTCCAAGTGACGCCGCCCCTGGAAGACCTGCCATAGCCCAGATGGCAACCTCCTTGCCCCCGGAAGAGGAGCCTGAGGTTAACCGGGGCTTTGCGGCAGTGCCTGCCAGCAGCGTGGCCGGGGTGGGAGAAGTCCCTGCAAGGAAGCAAGCCGACTTGGTGCTTAGGGATAATATAGAATCTCCGATTGATAAAGACGAACCTGTTTTCGGATCTATCGCGGGTGTGGAAAGGAAAACCGAAGTCCTGGCGGAAGACAGCTATTCCGCACCGCAACCGGCAGTGCAGCCGGCCAAAGAGCTGGTGATGGGAAGAGAGGCAAGCGAAGAAGTATCGAGAAGGAGAACCGCCCCTAAGGCTATCCGCATTGGTGGCGCGGTTGAACTGCAGTTGCCGGCTCTGACCGCGCGAATCTGGAGCGAGCAGGACACCTTCAGCGTGGCAGAACCCATCATTATCCAATACGAGGTAAAGAATACCGGTTCGGAAGCAGTGGTGCTCTGGCTGGATGGCTTCTGGCCCAACCACCGCATTGAAGTCCTTGACGAAAAGGGCAAGCCGGTGGCGATGACCGAGGCTGGCAAGAAGTGTGACGCCGCCTTTACCCCCCAGGGCGAAAGGGATCCGGAGAACGCTCTCACCCTCGCACCCGGCGAGGCGGATATGGAACTGACCCCCTTCGACCTGCGCGAGTTCTTCCAGCTCGAAACCCCCGGAACCTATACTGTCCGCTACCTCTATCAAGAAGAAGCCCCCGGCGGTTGGCGGGGGCGAGTCTGGAGCAATCCTCTTACCATCAAGGTGACCGAGGAATAATTATAGCTTTCCTGCGGATTACTTCTCCTTCTCTTTACTTGCCTTCATGGCCTGGCTCAAGCTTCGTACTTGCAGCTTGTTGCTGTTGTGGAGCTGGTAGAGCAGTTGGCCGCCGATGCTGAGAAGCGTGCCAAGGTTACGCCCGATATTGATAATAATCAAGAGCGGGATAATCAGCAGGAGCAGCTTGATATTAATATCTTCGATAAAGACCTGGGCGATAATCCCGATAATCGAAAGGATTGCCCACATCCAGAGGATCTTGATGGTTGACTGGTTGCGCTCTTCCCAGCGGCCAATCATCCCGACAATGATGGAGTCTGACAGGATATGCGCGTCCAGCCATTCTTCCATGCCTTCCTCGGAATCTTCCTGCCCGCCGCCGGCCCTCTGCTCTTTCTTGAGGTCGACAATCACGGAGGAGGGCCGTTCGTGCTCAAAAAAGACCAGGTTCCGGCACTTGGGGCACTTGCGCGCCTTGGCAAACATCCGGTCGGCCAAGCCACTGACCGCTGCCCGGCAGATCGGGCACCAAGCCTTAGTACGTTCTATTTCCTGTTCCGGCATTGTCTTACTCCTTATATCAACCCGTTGAGTTAAGATAAATACAAGTCCATTGCTATATATTATAATACTATATCTTTCAAATTTTTAACACCTTAAAGTCTGGTTTTATTCGCGTTTCATCTGCTCCCAGTTAAGCTCAGTTTCGATGCAGGAGCCGGGGGAGAGGATTTCCAGC
>JAFGNG010000061.1 GCA_016927125.1 Planctomycetota bacterium
AAACGCGACCACCGCAAGCTCGGCAAGGAACTCGACCTCTTCCTTACCCCGGATGAAATCGGTGGCGGCCTGGTTATTCTCCCGCCCAAGGGCGGGCGCATCCGCTCCATCGTCGAAGACTTCTGGAGGCAGGAACACTTCGCCAACGGCTATGAACTGCTCTACACGCCGCACATCGGCCTTTCAAAGCTCTGGGAAATCAGCGGCCACCTGGGACATTACAAGGAAAACATGTACTCCCCCATCGTCATTGATGAGCAGGAGTTTTACCTCAAGCCCATGAACTGCCCCTTCCACCTCATGGCCTATAAGTCTAAAACTCGTTCCTACCGTGAACTGCCACTCCGCTGGGCAGAACAGGGTACCGTCTACCGCTATGAAAAGAGCGGCGTCCTCCACGGCCTGATGCGCGTGCGCGGCTTTACCCAGGACGACGCCCATATCTTCTGCACGCCCCAGCAGCTCAAGGAGGAGATCAAGGGCTGCATCCGGATCGTCTTCGAATTATATAAGGTCTTCGGCATTGAGTTCGACCATATCGAACTCTCCACCCGCCCGGCCAAGAGCATTGGCACGGATGAAATGTGGCGTCACGGCGAGCAGTCCCTCCAGACCGCGCTCGAAGAAATGCAGATTGATTATAAATTAAATCCCGGCGACGGCGCCTTCTACGGGCCGAAGGTCGACTTCCATATCGGCGACGCCATCGGCCGCACCTGGCAGCTCAGCACGATCCAGGTGGACTTCGCCATGCCGGAGAGCTTTGACATGACCTATATCGACGCCGAGAGCCAGCGCCAGCGCCCGGTTATGGTGCACCGCGCCATCACCGGCAGCCTGGAGCGGTTCCTCGGGATTCTGGTTGAGCACTTCGCCGGGGACTTCCCCCTCTGGCTTGCTCCCGAGCAGGTGCGGGTGCTGACCATTACCGATGCGCAGAAGGATTACGCCCGCGAAGTCTTAACGAAATTAAAAACCGCGGGGCTGCGCGCTAGCTATGACTTCGGTCCGGAAAAGGTTGGCGCCAAGATCCGCCGCGCGGAATTGATGAAGATCCCCTATATCGCTGTCATCGGCAACCGCGAAGTCGAAACCGGCGAAGTGTCGCTCCGCCGCCGTCTGCTGGGCGATCTGGGTACAGTTACAATCGAGAAAATGATTACCCGCCTCACCGGGGAGGTTGCCGAGTGCACCCTGCCCGCGGAGGTGGCTTGGGAATAAAGGATCAGGTTGGGGCAGCTTTTCTCTAAGGCTGCCCCGGTTTATGACGCCGGAATGACTTAACTGGGTGAAATCTGTCCGGCAAGGCATTTGGTTGGAGGAATACAAGATTCAAAACAAGCAGCAACAACAGAGGATAAATGAGGAGATCAGGTCTTCGGAAGTCCGGGTAATTGGCGAACACGGGGAACAGTTAGGCATTCTCCCCATTCAGGATGCCATTCGCAAGGCGTATGAAGCAGAGCTCGACCTGGTTGAAGTTGCTCCGAACGGCGTTCCGCCGGTCTGCCGGATTATGAATTTCGGTAAATTCAAATACGAGCAGCAGAAGCGCACGCATGCCCAGCGAAAGAAGGGGCAGAGCAATGAACTGAAAGAGCTGCGTCTGGGCCGGAGCATCAAGGTCGAGAAGCATGATCTTGAGTTCAAGCTCAAAAAAGCCAGGGAGATGCTGGGGCACGGTTTCCGGTTACAGGTTTTCCTGCAACTGCGCGGGCGGGAGATTTCACACGCCAACCTGGGGTTGGACCTGTTGCTGGAATTTGCCAGGGAATTGGAAGATGTGGCGAAGCTCGATATGCCCCCGAAGGTCGACCGCCGGCGGGTGAATATGTTACTGGCGCCCTTGCCTTCCAGTTCTGCGAAAGCCAAAAAGAAGCCTGCTGTCAAAAAGCAGCCGACAGCGGACGAACCCGTGCAAGCGCCCCCACCTGCCGAACCGGAAGCAGACGGCGCTGAACCCCAGGAGACTCCGGAGCAATAGGAAGATCCCGGCAGCGAGCTTGTGATTTCCTCTCCTCAGTTGTAAAAACGACAAGGTTCCTGCAGCCTCGCCAACGGCAGGTAATGCCCTTGGAGAGGGAATGGAAATGTAGACTGGTTTAGATGATTTACAGGCGCGGATCCCAGAGCGCGGGTAATGAAAAATAACCAACAAATAGATTTGGTCTGATAATTCGAAATAAAAGAAAGGAAAGCTATGCCAAAACTTAAGCCTCATAAGGGCGTGATCAAGCGCTTCCGAGTGACCAAGAACGGCAAGGTCGTGAAGGTCAGCGCCTTCACCGGGCACATCAAAGGATCGAAATCGGCTAAGCGGAAGCGTCGCCTGCGCCGGGTCAGCACCGTGAGCGCCCCGGATGCGCGCCGCCTCAAGAAGCTCTTGGGCATAATGTAAGCGCGGGAGTTACCTGGATGGCCGGCTTACAATGTTAACCGGCCGGGAAGCGAAGAACGAGGAAGCATTAATAACCGGCAGCGGGAATCAGGGAACCAGCAGGACTTTGATCTCCGCCGCAAGCGAACAGAATTCTTGAAGGAGAAAAACTAATGCCACGCAACAATGCCAGCGTCCCAACGCATCACCGCAAGAAGCGCGTCCTCAAACGCGCCAAGGGGTTCCGCGGCGGTCGCAGCAAGCTCTTCCGGACAGCCAATGAAACCATTATCCGCGCCGAAGCCTTTTCCAGGGCGCATCGCCGCAAGCGCCAGGGGCAGTTCCGTCGCCTGTGGATTCAGCGGA
>JAFGNG010000008.1 GCA_016927125.1 Planctomycetota bacterium
ACACTTAAATTATGGTGGACTCAATTTGTAAGAAATATCAGTGATTTAGACCTTGAATCAACCTTGCACAATGTACTGCGTTTAAAAAGTTTTGAATATGAAGGCCCGGAAGAACTCTTAAGCATAGAGTTGCCGGGCGATTGGATTGTCCGCAATGAAGTTTCACAGGAAACTAAGCTCAGGGAACTGGAAAAACTGGTAGCCCGCGAAATAGGCATCGATATCCTGTTTGAAAAACAAACTATAGAACGTGATGTAATCGTTGCCTCAGGGATCTACAAATTCCATCAACCGACTGAAGTATATACCGCAGAACAATATAATAATCGAATTCATCTCTATGTTGACGAAACCGAGCCACATGAAGGAGGCGGAGGCGGGATAGTTGATTCGGTCAATGATTTTCTCCTCATGTTAGGCAACTTAGTTAATATGCCAATTGAAGATCGGACCGAACTTGTTAAAGAAATTAGAATTATGTATGACCACCATTCCTCATCCTATCTGAGGAGCCTGGAAGACGATGGGGAAAAAGCACAGAAATTAAACCTGCTTTTAGGCAACCTGACCAAACAGACGGAATTGCAATTTAGAATTGAGCGCAAGCCTGTTGAAATCTGGTTGGTTACCTTAAAAGATCCGGGGGGTGAAGAGCTTCCGAAGGCTGATGCAATGCAAGGTGCAGAAAACGGCTTCGGCCCGGTGATTGAACGGGTTGTCAATGATGATGGGGCAGGGGTCGATTTCTTTGTTGATCTGGATAAAAACCTTGATTTCACTCCACCTGCTGGTCTCGGCAGGGCTGGTGAAGAAGCAGCAGCCTTTGAGTGGATTGCTGAAAACGGCATTGATGTGAGCGGGGAAACCGCCCAGGGCTTTCGCGGCTTGGTTGGGATCAACATGATCGCCACACCTTTCCCCGGTGAGAGATGGGAGACTGTAACTCCGGAACAAATCCTGCAAGATGAGGCCATTGCCCATGGCACTCCCGGAACACCGGCAGTAATGAGCGCCAAGGGCGAACTGCCGGAAACCTTTCTCTTCAAAACCCGGGAAGGCGGGGTCGGTATCCTCCAGATTACTGGCTTTATCGATCAAGTCCCGCGCGGAGTCAAGATTCGCTACAAGCTGGTGCGGCAGGGTGATCAACAGGCAGCAGCCCCCAATGCTGCCGACGAATACCGCCAGGCAATTGCCGGGTATGAGAACTTATCAGAGGAAGATAAGGATTTCATTAGAGATAAGCAGACAGAACTGGTGGCGATGCCGTTTTTACAAAGGGTAAAGCCTCTCATGGACGCACTGCACCGGGCAGGGGCGTGCCAGGAGTGTGATTGGGGATTTAAGTGGGACTGGGGCGAATCGGGGGAAGCGATTGGCGAGAATAGTAAAGTCCTTGCTCCGATGCGGGATCTGGCTAATCTCGCCCTCTTCCGGGCGGAATACCTGCTCAATCTTTCGGCCAACCCCGAGGAACCGCAGGCGAAAAGAACTTCGGCGGCTAATGCGGGAATTAAGGATCTGGTTGCTACTATGGCTATGGCGCGCAACCTGGGGAGAAAAAACCTGATGGTCTTCCACCTGGTTGAAATTGCTATTGAGAATCTGGCAATCGACCAGGCAGCCCTGTTATCTTCAAAGCTGAATGAGGGGATGCGAAAGGACTTACGGGATAAAATCCTGGCCCTTCCCAAGCCAACCACCTTTGACGAAGTAATAACAGCGGAAGATCAGTTTGCCGATTTAGAATTTGCTCGCTTAGTAAAACAAAATCCCGGAATAGATAATCCCCATGTCCGGGAACAGCTATTGGTGATGAGAAGGCCGGCTATTGATATAGCTAAAGAAGAAAACGAGAAGATTACCGAACTTCGCGCCTTGCTCCTGCAAGGACTTGAAAAAGAAGGCGATGATGAGACCAAGGGCTTTACTCTTACCTCGGAAAAAACTTACAAAGGAGAGAATATCAAGCTTGAGTTTGGAGATGGCTCTGATAGAAACACAGAGATATTCTAACAAAAATGCTCAAACCGCATTGATTACAGGGATTTGTCCTTGCCGCTCTCCATCCTTAGGGTAGTTATGGAGTTAAACCTTCACCCGGCCCGGGCGTTCACCACCCGGGCTGATTTTTTTAATAAAATCTCTAAAAACTTGTCAAAAAAACTAAAATCCTGTACATATATATTATATGGGCACAGCTACATATTATATTCCCTTCTCTGGCGCTAAGGAGTTTGGCATGGGATGCTGTAACAATATTTTTAAATTATTTTTATTAACCATAATCTTATCTATCCCTGGTGTTGTATATCTGCAACCCGCGGTAAATGCCGGAGAGATGGAATCGGAAGAAAATGTAGCCCCGGCTCTCCAGCCGGGGAGTACCCAGGCAGGAGTGCCTGTGCCACAAGGTGAAAATACGGCAAGTGAAGCGGCGGCTGAAGCTACTATTCAGGAAAAATCCTTGGCCAGCTATTTTCCGGCTGACACCTGCATCTACCTTGAGATAGATGATATTCCTGCCGCGTTAGAAAACTTCAACAACTCCGCCCTCGGCAAGCTCTGGGCAGAGCCGGGGGTGCAGGCGTTTCTCAAGAAACCGCTGGGGAAGCTTGAATATCGCTTGTCCGAGGGGATCTTTGAGCTCTCCAACCATCTTTTTCAAGGTTTTGAAGGAATTGCCCCGCTTCTGCAGGAGCGCGTCGCTATCGGCATCCTCTTCGATCCCGAGAAGGCTCTCGGTGATGCCTACGCCGTCATGCTGGCGGCGGAGGTTTCAGAGGAACTGGGTTCAAACCTGATGATAAGCAAACTCAAAAGCTCATATGCCGGAACGAATAACATTGTTACTGTTAAAGACGGTATCGCCTTCCTGGTTATAGAGTATAGGGAAGGGAAGAATCTTTTAGATTTTGTCGAAGGCAAAGCAGACAGCAATAAGCTGAATGTCAACCAGCAATTCCTTGATACTATTGCAAAGCTTGGTAAGGACCCGGATCTGGTTGCGTATTGCAATTCAGCTATCTTCGCCAAGTCATTCCAACAGGAAGCCCGCCTGGACCAAGTAGAGGTGGGGCACCCGGAAGCAGATTATCATAGGATGATGACCTCTCTGGATGCCTTCGGCCTCTTTGATTTTGATTGCCTGGGATTCAGCCTGACCCCTGATTTGTCTGGTTATTTAACCAGGACAGTAGTTAATTCTCCCTCCCTGCAAACGGGCAACAGCAAGGGGGTCTTCTCGTTCATCAATAATAAACCGATCAGTGAGGAACTGCTCAAAGCAATCCCGCAGGATATTATTTCCTTCAATGCTTCCCGCCTCAACCTTGACCAGTTAGGGAGGTTAGGGCGGGCTGCGGGCTGGGCCTTCGGGATGGATCCGCAACAGATGAATAATCTATTCAACCTGCAGATCTTAAACCGCACTGGCTATGACCTGGAGCGTAATATTATTGCCCACTTGGGGGATGAGATCGCCTGCATCTGCATTGATCCCGAGATCCTGGCAGGCGTGCCTTACCTCGGCCTCAACAATATGGTCGCGGTGATGCGGGTGAAGGACCCGAAATTGGTCAAGAACAATCTGAATACCCTGGCCAGAATCTTTTCTTTTTATCTGCAAAACTCAGGGAAGGGCTCCGGTAGCTTTATAATGAAGCGCGGGGAGGTGGTAGTTCGGGGGGTAAAGATTATCTATGGCGGGGTGCTGGCGCCATGCTTTGCCATGGTCGATGACCTGCTGATTGTTGCCAGCAGCCCCTATGCCGCCCGCCTGGTGATTGACACTATTAACGGCGCCAGCCCTTCGATCCAAGAGGATGAAGAGTATAAACAAGCCCTGACCCGGCTAGATACTGAAGGCGCTTCCGCCATCAGTTTCGCGCGTAAGCTTGACCCATACCGGAACGCGCCTGCGCTGGGGATGTTTTCGCCGGTAATGGTGGCTTCCACCGGGATGTCTCTGATCCAGGCAAGTAATCCCCAGGAGGAGGCGCTGCAGCGGGAGTGCGTGGATAAACTCCTGCAAGCCAGTGCCGGCCTGGCAATCTTCTGCTCGCAGAATCACGAGTATCCTTACAGCCTTGGTGATATTGAAGAATTCATGCCGGACTGGCTCGGGAATAAGGATGTCTACCACTGCAACACCGCCACTTACCGCTACCTCGGCGGGCCCTTTGCCACCCGCGCCGATGACGACATGGTGATTAACTGGTGCCGGTACAGCCATCCCCCCGGCGGCTATAATGTGCTTTATAAAGACGGCCATGTCGGGTTCATGCTGCCGGATGAACTGGCGGCTGAGCACAAGCGGAGCAGCAATCTCTGCCTGCGGGAAAACATCGAGTTCAACCACAACCCGCCCGATACCGACGGCATCGAGCTCCGGTTCGATCCCTATTCCCAAAGGAGAGCGGAAGATTTAAATCCGTTTGCCCTCTTGCATGATAACCCGGAAGCGATAGAGGAGTTGTTGACAACCTTCGAGCTCTACCGACTGCCTGCCAAGAGGACCATTACCAAGAACCTCTTCCCGGCCGCGGGAATACGGAAGGTTGACGGCACTACCCTGGTCTTTGAGAGCCACGCTCCCTTCCCGCTGTTGCATGCCGGCGGCGCTAACAATTTGACGGCCGCTTCTCTCTATCTTGCCGACAGGTTCCTGACCGGCAAGTCGCAGGCTGAGCCGGACTATGACCTGGAAGCCAACCAGCAGAAGCTGGAAAAATTAGGCCAGGGCCTCGGCCAATTCTTTGCAAAATATAACCGCATGCCTGCCCGTCCCAAGGACCTCTGGAAGGATGGCCAGGGAGTGATCCCAGACAAGGAAGCCTTTGCCTGCCCCTCGCGTCCGAAGATTGGGGGAGGGCAGTGGCGCAGCGATTATATCCTGCTGCCGGTCGCCCAGATGGCCACCAGGGACAATACCATCATCATGGTGGATAAGCCCCTCAACTTACCTGCCATGGGCTGTTGCCTCTACCTGGACGGCCAGGTGGAGGTGGTCCGGGCTGACAGCGACGATACCTACGCCAGGTTTGTCAATGCCCTGATCCTTAACAAGAACCGGGAACTGATTAGAAGCCTGGCGCCGAAGTGCTGCAACGGCGATGATGGCGTCTATGAATATAAGGATGAACCGCAGGCGGTGGATGTCTTTTAGTTACTGCTCTATAGGCCTTACTTCCGCGCGCTCATGATTACCTCGCGCGGGGCAACCTGGTCGATATTGCCCAGCCGCTTGGCCCGGCTGAAGCTCCTCACCAGCAGGATTTCCTCTACCTCCAGGCGGGCTTCCTCGCAGAACTCCGCCACCACCAAGTCAGCCGGGATATAGATATCGTAGAAGATCGCACCCGCGATCACCAGGGTCAGGGGCGCGCCGTCCTTGAGCACGCGGGCACATTCCTGCACCACCCGGCGCATATCATCGAAGTAGGACTGCATGATCCCAGCTTCCTTGCGCTTGCCATTATCCTGCAAGAGCGAACAAGCCTCCTGTACCGCCGGATGGGGCGGGGATTGCCAGCGCAGCTGATGCGCCCGGGCATGGGCGCGGACCTGCCGTACAGGTTTTTTCTCGCTCCGCAATCCGGGATGGAGCGAGTTGTACAGGTCTTCCAGCGGACGGTTGATGCGGGTGTAGTCGTAACGGCTGAGGTAGGGAGGGCTGGTAAGGATACCGCCGATGGAGGCGTCCGCCAAGGGCAACTCCCGCGCGTCGCCTTGGATAATAGTGCCGCCGGCGGGCAGGGGTTTTACGGCGTCTTCACGAATAATTGCC
>JAFGNG010000062.1 GCA_016927125.1 Planctomycetota bacterium
CGGCTTCTTCTATATCCTCACCCTCTTCATGGGATTGGGCGCGATGGTCAACGGCGCTCTCAACCTTGAGGATAATAACATGGCGGCCCCGCTTCTAGCCAACTCCTATGGGACCGTGCTTTTCGCTGTCATCTCGGCCATTGCTTTTGCTACAGTCCTCGGCACCGTCAGCGGCTTGATTGTCGCGGCTTCCGGCGCAGTAGCGCACGACCTGATGGACCGCTATTTCAGCCTGAACATGACCGATCGACAGAAGGTTATCGCTGGTAAGTTTGCGGCCTTTACGGTCGGCTTAGTGGCCATTATCCTCGGGATTCTCTTCAAGGGCATGAATGTCTCCTTCCTGGTCGGCTGGGCCTTTGCCGTGGCGGCCTCCGCTAACCTGCCGGCGATTGTCATGCTCCTTTTCTGGAAGAAGACAACCGCCAAGGGTATTATCGCCTCCATCATCGTGGGCATGGTATCGGCGATCGGGATTATCCTGCTCAGCCCGAGCATGTATGAACGCTATGGGTTTGCTCGCACCTCTGCTCTTATCCCGTTGGATAATCCGGGACTCATTTCAATCCCCCTCAGCTTTATCGCCCTGGTTCTCGTCTCACTTCTGACCCAGAAGAAAAAAGCTGATTAGAATTTTGAATATACACTTCCGACTACAACCTTGTTGGCCGGTGCTTTGATAGTGCCGGCCAGCTTTTTTAACTATATTTTGAACCTTGACTTAATCAGACACACCTATATTTTAGTTAAGCAATAGTGCGTATAATCACTGGCAACCGCTCAACAAGAAATACTATAGGATTACATGATGATCCCGGAAATCATTAACCAGCATAATGTCCGTGAATATGAAACCGATCCTGATGGGGATCTGCGCATTGCTACCATGATGCAATTACTGCAGGATCTGGCCACTCAGCATGTTGATGCCTGGAATGTCGGGAGCGATGACCTCAACGAGAAGAACCAGACCTGGGTTGCTTCCCGCTACGCGGTTAAAATCCACCGTTATCCGAAGAAGTATGAAGATCTAATCCTGAGAACCTGGGCAATTCCCCGGACCGGGATGCAAGCCCTGCGAGATTTTACCTTTAAAACCCGGGACGGGGAGACTCTCATCTCCGCGACGAGTTCGTGGTCAATCATTGATCTAAATTCCCACCGCCCGGTCCGCCTCAATGATGCAGTTCCCCCGTGGCCCACTTTAGAGGAAAGGGCAATCGACATCAAGTTGCGGGGATTACCCCTGGTTGAGGAATATCAAATTGAGAAAGAATATTTCCCGCGGCGGGATGATATTGATCGCAATCTGCATGTGACCAATTCCATCTATCCCCTGTGGGCGCTGGATGCGATTCCTGGAAACCTGGAGGAGGAGTACAAGCCTGCCGAAATCTTCATGGCGTATACGGGTGAAGCTCGATATGGCAATTCGGTGGTCGCGCGCACCGGGGTATTAAATGAGGAAAATGGTAAAGCCGCGACTCTGCATTCCCTCTTCTCCGGCAGGGATGACATCGACTTCTTCCGCCAGAAAACCCTTTGGACTAAGCACTAAAGCTCCCGCCTTAATCCCTGTCAACTTCCGAGCTGATCACATTACCCTCTGGGTCGATGGCAACCTCCAGAGTTTGCTTGTCCTGTTGAATTACTAACTCGTAGAAAAACTTCTTATCAGCGCAACGGAACTTTTTCTCCAGTTTTGTCAAGCGGCAATTTTGGTAATTGGTAGTCAGCGCCTGTTGCACCGGGGGGGGTAACTGATTGTATTGCACTTCTTCATTAATAAACTTAAACTCGCCGTTACTCTCTGCTTCAGCTTCGTATTCCTTATTATTCAATTCCACATCTACCAGGTAAGCAACATCACCGGCATTGTTTCCCTTGGATATCGCCTTGACAGTTCCCTGGGCAAACCATCTCTGAATTGAATTTTTCAAACCCTCGGGAAGGGCGGTTATATCCAGTTCCGATATTTTCTCATCTTTTATATTATCTTTTTTATCAACACTCGCCACGGGCTCTTCCCGGGCACCTCTGGTCTTATCCTCTTCTTGGACGGTAAAGCTCTGGGCTTTGCCGTTCAGGTTGAATTTTATCTCGTAGCTTACCTCCGGTTTTGGTAGGGCAGTCCACTCACCGGAATTTGCTTTCCCTCGTTTCTCATGCTTTTCAATTCGCAAGATTTCTCCCCGTCCCACCTTCTTTCTTACGGTATCTCGCAAGCTTTCAGGTAATTCGCTCGTTTTAATTTTGTAGTTAATCTCACCGATAATACCTTCCGAAGAGACCCCAACCTCTTTCTTTATTCCTCCTTCCTTAAGATCCACCTGGAAAAACTTGTCGCCGGACTCGCGCCCGGTATCGACATTAGTTATATTACCGTCTGGAAAAGCCTCTTCAATGGCCTGCTTGGCAGCCTCGGAGAGTTTCTTCTCGCCTTTAGCAAACGAAAAACTATTGAATACCATCACCGCACTGATAGCAAAAACCAGTATTCTGACTGTCTGATACTTCTTCATAAAACCAACCTCCGAATGAAAATAAATGTATAGTTCATTCTGATGACATCCCTGTCCTCTATGTAAATATAGCACAAATAATTCTAAAAACCTGCATTATTTAAAAACTGGGTATTAAATTTATTCATAACCACCTGCAGAATAAGTTTATTAGGAAAGATTCTTGCGGGATAACCCGGAAAAGATAAGATTAAAGCACCTAATCCAATAACTTCCTCAAGCCGTGAGGATAAAAAAGATGTCGGCGCCATCCAAAATTACCAGCTTAAAGGTAGGTATTATCGGTATTGTCCGGGGTTACTGGTTTATTCAGGCTCTCAAACATACCTCAAACATTGAATTAGCCGCCCTCTGCGCCAGGGATAATGACAAACTTAAGTCTTCGGCGAAGAAATGGGGCCTTAATGTCAAATTGTATACCTCTTATGAACAAATGCTGGCCAGCGACATAGACGCTGTCATCGTAGCCACCCCGGTGCCGCTCCACGCGGAACATGCCATTGCCGCCCTCAATGCGGGTAAACATGTGCTTTCGGAGGTTCCGGCAGCATCAAACCTGGAGGATTGTCAAAGGCTGCTGCAAGCGGCCAGGATTTCCGGACGGGTATATATGCTGGCAGAGAACTTCTGTTACATGCGCCCCTGGAGCCTGGTAAAGCGCCTTGTGGAGGAGGGGAGGTTTGGGGAGATCTTTTACGGCGAGGGGAAATTGCTCGCACCGATCTCTTTCAAGGACCCGCAGGACGGCTATCATTGGTACACTGATGAGTGGGCGATGCGCAAGGGGCATCAATACAGCACCCACTTTATCGGGCCATTGTGCCAGGTCTTTGGCGAACGCATTACCGGGGTATCATGTCTTGGCTCCGGGCAGCATTATCACGACTGGGCAGGGGGGGATGATACCAGCGCGATGCTCTGTCGAACGGAATCCGGCAAGCTTATCAGCCTGCGCGTTGATTTCTATTCCCACCGGCCTGATGCAAATGAAGGGCTGCTGGAGATCCAGGGGACCAAGGGGTGTTGCCGGATCAGTCCCGGAGGGGGCAATGATCGCCAGGAAGTATACTTCCACGGAGTCAGCCAGGCAGGCAAATGGCAGAGTCTGTGGGAGTATTCCGAATACCTGGATAAAAAATGGCATAAACTCCCGGCAGAAATCCTGGCCAAGACCTTTGACAGCGGCTTGCCCTTTATGCTTGCAGATTTTGCTACTGCCGCCCTGGGTAACACCCCACCCGCCTTGGACATCCTCTTTGCGCTTAATATAACCGCACCCGGACTGCTCTCGGAGATTTCCAGCCATCAGGGCGGGGCTTTTATCCATATGCCCCAATATTTGATTTAATGGTTATCCAGCATAGCGTTAAATAATTAAAAGCTATTTTAGCCCTGTGCCAAACCTTGCATTGTATGTAACATTTCTTATAGTTATTCTGTATAGGGCTAATTATTACCACTATCTATTTTTTATTATTCATCTAAGCCGGTTCTCAGTTCTATTGAAACGATCAGATGCCTGGTCGGGGGTTGTGATATAGAAGGATTGGGCTTGTCCAAGGAGGCTTGAGATGGAAAAGAAATGCGGAAGCTGCGTGGATTTTGGTCTGCTGGTTTTAAGAATCGGTATCGGCGCAGCGTTTATCAAACACGGCTACCCCAAGTTGTTTGAAGGAACCGTCGAGAGTTGGACTGCCCTGGGGTCAAATATGTCAATTGTCGGGATTACCTTCGCCCCGGCTTTCTGGGGATTTATGGCGGCTTTCTCCGAAGCGGTAGGGGGGTTGGCTCTGGTCCTCGGCATCTGGGTTCGACCGGCCGCTTTCTTAATGCTGATCACCATGGGAATCGCGACTGCCATGCATATTAAGGGTGGCGGCGATTTCAATGTATATTCGCACGCCCTGAAGATGGCGGTTGTCTTCCTGGCTATCTTCATAGCCGGTGGTGGCAAATATGCGATCGGCGCCTGTTTCACTGGCAAGTGCACCAAGCCTAAGACAGGAGAAGCCGGTGGAGATTAAGTTCCGCGCCGCCTTTGAGCAGGAACTTTACAACCGTTTAAACTCTATCCAGTTTGAGATCTCAGAACGGACTAAGGTTCCTTTTCTCGGTGAATCCATTTCAGAATTTGTCCTCAACCGCGGTAAGCGGATTCGTCCGACCTTGTTTCTGATCGCCTATTACGGATATGCCCAGGAGCCTAATCCTGACATTCTCAAGATTGCAGTCGCGCTGGAACTATTACACAGTTTTGCCCTGATCCACGATGATATTGTGGATGACAGCTCACTGCGCCGCGCCTGTGACTCCATGCATATCCGCTTGGGAAGATTGCAGAATTCTCCCCGGGCAAATGCCCATTCCGGCAAGGCGCTCGCGTTACTTGCAGGGGATGTGCTCTATACCATTGCGATTGAAACTTTTATTTCAATCCAGGAAGATCCCACCCGCAAGGAGAAGGCTCTCCAGGAACTCTTGCAGACAGCCCGGTCGACAGGTGCGGGCGCTTTTCTGGAACTGTGCTCCCGCCAAGGCGGAGAAATTAAAGTTAACCGGAACCTGATTCTGCAAATTTACAATCTTAAAACCGTCGGCTACACCTTTGCCTGTCCCTTGAAACTGGCTGCAATTTTCGCGGACGTTTCGCAGGCAGAGCAAGACTTACTTGCCGATTTCGCCGAATGCCTCGGCTATGCCTACCAAATCAAGGACGACTGTGAAGATTTAAAATCTTTTGTGGATTCCTCGCCCGAAGCCTTGCCGATGCAGCCAGAAGAGATCCGGATGATGCTGCCGACCTGGTACTTATACCGCAATCTGACTGCCGAAAACCGTTTTTGGATTGAGCGCTTGCAGCAGCCCTCCCGCGAGGATTTGTGCAAGCTGAAGGAATTGCTGAGCAGCGCGGGGGCGTTTGAACAGGCATACGAGGAATCACAGAAGTTTATTGATCGCGCTTACCGCATTATTCCAAATCTTACGATGCAGCGCGAGAGCCGGGAAGGAATGGCTGGATGCCTGCAAATGTTCTTTAAAATCACGGCTGGAAATCTGCAGGAGGCCAAACTCTGATTTCATTATACTTGCGAGCATTGCGGATACCATTTTTAAGTGCAAGCATCCTCCCCTATATGTTCGGTACCCTCCTGAAGACCGGCAAGGTTGACTGTACCGCCTTTTATCTCGGTCTGGCTGCTGTGGCCGCCACTCACCTGGCGGCGAACTTAATCAATGATTATGCTGATGCGGAGAGCGGTGCGGATTGGCAGGATCTTGAATATTACGGATTCTTCGGCGGTTCCAAGCTAATCCAGGAGGAAAAGCTTAGCCCAAGATTTTTTAGTACCATGGCGATTGTGTTTGCCGTGCTGAGCTTTGTTTCGGTGGGATTGCTGGCAATGCACCTGCGTAATTACTCCATCCTGCTGGTTATCATCTTTGTTTTAACCCTCTCAGTATCGTATTCTTACGGCCCTTTGAAAATGTCTTATCACGGACTGGGTGAAACCGTGATTTTTGTCTTATTTGGTCCTGCTATAGTGATTGGCGCTGCTTATATTCAAGATCACTCCCTGTTTACACTTCGCACCGTCTTTTTATCCCTGCCCTTTGGACTACTAACCTCAGCTATCCTTATTGCCAATGAGGTCCCGGATGCTTTTGACGACCTTAAGTCCGGAAAGAAGACCTTGGTCGGGATTGTCGGCCCCAGAAAAGCCTATCTTCTTTTCGATTCCCTGGTTGCATCTTCATACATAATTATTATCATTGCAGTAGCCGTGGATTGGCTCAGGCCCTTATCACTCTACAGCCTGTGCGCTGTTATTGTGGCTTGGCAAGCCACGGTGGTATTAAAGAAGTTTTACGCCTATAAGTATAAGTTATTGCGGTCATCAAAGTTGGCGATAATTCACCAAATCATCGTAGGATTGATTTTAATCTTGAGTGTTTTATGAAGCAACGTGCAATCATTATCGGCGGTGGGTTTGCAGGACTTGCCGCAGCCAAGCGTCTCAAGCGCGAACTGGGGAAAATCGAGGTTCTCCTGATTGATAAGCGCACCCATCATAACTTCCTGCCCCTCCTACCAGACCTGGTTGGCAGGGATTTCAAAGAAGAAAACCTGCTTTATCCCCTTGAGCATGCCTCCCAGCGCTTTGGGTTTGAATTTCTCAACAGCCGGGTCAAATCCATTGACCTCGAGGAGCAAAAGCTGACCACGGTACTGGATGAAATCCCCTTTGATTTCCTGGTGATTGCAACTGGTTCGGAGACGGATTTCTATGCCAGCGTGGATATTCACAAACATGCCTATACCCTGGAATCAGTAGACGATGCCATCAAACTGAGAAGAGCGCTTTTTGAAGCCCGCGGGAAGAATATCGTAATCTGCGGAGGCGGTTATACTGGCGTGGAGCTTGCCAGCGCGGTTGCCATGGCCTGTAGACGGCATTTTCTGAACAACACGATAACCCTGGTTAATATCGGACAGAGCCTCTGCACCAGCTTACCCTGGCAATTCCAAAAATATATCAGCGAGAATCTCGAAAACCTGGCGATAAATGTCAAGCTCGGTACGACAGTATCCAGGGCTGAGAAAGACGTGGTACAGCTTGAAAACGGCGAGATTATCAGGAATAGCTTACTCATCTGGGTCGCGGGAAAAACCACTTCTGGTATTATTCAGGGGTTGCAGGTAGATAAGAACCGTCGGGGCAGGCTGCTGGTGGATCCTTATCTTCGCATCGGCAAGTTCATCTTTGCCGCCGGGGATGTTGCCAGTTTTGTCCACGGCGCGGAGAATCTGCGGATGTCTGTCCAATTCTCCTTGAGTCAAGGGCATTGCGCCGCGGATAATATCGCCCGCTATCTTAACGGCCGCCCTCTGGTACCCTTCAAAGCCCACGATCCCGGGTATGTTGTTCCGATGGCTAACGGTCTGTCCTGCGGGAAGGTGATGAACCGGGATTTATTCGGCCGGCTTCCCACCTGGCTGCATTACAGCATGTCGGCGTTCCGCTCATACAGCCCCAAAAACAGCTATAATGTACTCCGAGACTGGCTCTCATCCAGCTTTCACAACCCTGATAAAAAGTTCCAAATCAATAATCTGGCCAATAAATATTAAAGGAGGATTGTTATGGGATGCTGCGATAATCTGGACAAACGCCCTGGTGAGGTAACCATGCATGGCAAGGCCGTAACCCTGCTCGGTCCTGTGCTTAAGATCGGCGAGCCAGCACCCGACTTTACGCTTCTCAAGACTGATATGTCAGAAGTTCATTTATCTGATTTCGCCGGCAAGACTGTCATCCTGTCAGTAACCCCCAGCCTCGACACCCCGGTCTGCGACCTCCAGGCAAAACGCTTCAACCAGGAAGCCCGGGGGCTTGCTAATACAGTTATACTAAACATCAGCATGGATCTACCGTTTGCGCAAAAGCGCTGGTGCGGCGCTGTCGGGGCGGATAATATTATCACCCTCTCCGACCACCGGACCGGCTGCTTCGGCGCTGCTTACGGGGTTCTGATTGATGGCATGCGCCTCTTGGCAAGAGCAGTGCTGGTGATTGGCCCGGATGGAGATATTAAATATATCCAACTGGTGCCTGAAATTACCGAAGAGCCGGATTATGATGCCGCTCTGGCCGCGGCGAGGGCTTAGGATTTTTTAGCTATAGCCTGAACCTGACGTAATCCCGCTACCCCTACCATAATCGCATGGCCTGAAAGCCTTCATAGGCCAGTTGATTGGGTATGCCGATGAGATCCGAGATGAAATAAACAGTATTCCAAAAGACTCTCGAAACCGGCTCAAGATACATCAGCGCGAAATATACCACCCAGATTGACCAGCTTCCCATCTCCCTGGCCTTCTTGCGAAAATCTTCGTTCAGCCAAGGTTCGATAATCCCGAAGCCATCAAAGGGCGGGATCGGGAGCAGGTTAAACAGGACCGCAGTAACCTGTAACAGGCCTACAAACGCGATTCCTGCCCAGATATTGTTATCCGTATAATTGGCGTAATGAAAGATCCTGCCGATGATCAAGGCTAACAGCAGGTTAGAGGCCGGACCTGCCAGCGAGACCGCGCTTCGCAACCGCTTGCTTTTAATCCGGTGATCCTCAATATATACTGCCCCACCAGGCAGGCCAATGCCTCCCATCACAAGAAATAATAGCGGGATTAAGATTGAATAAACCGGATGGGTATATTTCAGAGGGTCAAACGACAAGTAACCTTTTTTTTTGACCGTCCAGTCTCCGGCAGCGTACGCGACCCTGGCATGGGAATACTCATGCAGGCACAGGGAAAATAGCCACAAGACAAATACCAGCACAAAGGTTACGCCCATGATTAAACATCTTTATAGAATTGGCGTGTATTTAAGAATCGGAATATCGGTTATATTTGAAATTAATCAATTAACCTAACAGTGCTTTAGTCGCGGTTTCAATGTCATCCTGCCGCATCAGGCTTTCCCCCACCAGAGCGGCGGAGACCCCGCAGGCAGCCAGCTTCTGCATATCCTCCGCGGTGAATATTCCGCTTTCGGCTACGACCGGGATCTCCGGGCTGATCAATTCCAGCAGCCGGGGGGTGGTTTCCTCCTCAACCGCAAAGGTATCGAGGTCCCGGTTATTGATCCCGATCAATCTGGCGCCCGCAGCGGTGGCTTTTTCAATATCCTCTTCATCATGAACTTCGGTCAGGGCTGTCATCCCGAGAGTTTCCGCCAGGGTAAGCATCCCCAGTAATTCATCCGCTGTCAGCATCCGGGCGATGAGCAGGACCGCGTCCGCGCCGAGAACCCTGGCCTCGTCAAGCTGCGCTGGATGAATCAGGAAATCCTTGCGTAACACTGGTAAATCCACTACCTCCCGCACCATCTGGAGGTATTCCGCCCGACCTTGGAAGTAAGTCCCATCTGTGAGGCAACTGATCGCATCCGCGCCACCAGCGGCATATGCCTGCGCGATTTTAACCGGATTGAAATCCTCCCGGATAATTCCCTTGGAAGGCGAGGCCTTCTTAATTTCAGCAATCAGGTTAATTGTAGTTTTCCCAGTATCTTGATTTTTCTGCTTTGATTTGGTTACTGCTTTAAAGAAGTCCCGGGGGGGATCGCTCTTTTTGCACTCCAGGGCGCGGAAATGGAGATCGGAATCGGTAAAGTCCTGCAGGAGCAAAGCGACCTCAGCTTCTTTGGTAGCACGGATCTTCTGTAAAATGTTGGGGAGGGGGCGGGCAGTCATGATGTAACCTGTGCGCCTGCAAAGAGAATGAGCTGGCGCTTGAATTTTTCATTGTCGGACTCATGAAACCGCAACGTATTGCCCTCAGTGCTGATCAACCCCGCCTTTTCAAAGTCAGTGATGATCCTGCCGATCTCGGCGGGTACAACCTCCAGCGCGGGGTTAAGGTCTGCTAAGGGCATTTCACCACCGATATTTTCAGTATAGATCCGCATAAATTTCCTGCGTGCGGGCGTGCAGACCAGGCGTTCATAAAGGCTGACAGCGTCGTTATCGCTGATTCTTCCAGGAGCTATATTCTCCTGCCGGGTATTCATTTCATGCAAGCGCAAGGCTAGAATTTGGCTAAGTTTCAAAGCCAGGGAAGGGGAGTGGTTGAAAAATTCAATCACCTTATCAGCCGGGATTTTGATCAGGGTGGAGTCTTCCGCCGCAATTACCGTAGCTGTACGGGGTAAGCCCAACAGGGTGCTCATCTCGCCGAAGTAGGTGTCAGCTTTGTCAATGCAGGCGATGGGATTGTCATTTTTGCGGACCTCGAGCGCACCAGTCAAGAGGATATAGAGATCATGCGACTTATCACCCTCCTCGAAGATGGTGGTGCCGGCTTTAACCTTGCACTGTAACTGCTGTAAAAGCTTTTGCCTCTGCTCATCCTGCGCCTGTGCCATCAAATTCCACCTTTACCTAATATCTCAAAATGCTGAATCCCTGTTCGTTACTATTATATCGGTTGAAAAACCCGATTTCCGAAGGGATTTATCCTATATAACTATGCCGGGTTTGCTCCAACCCATTTCAAGAATAATCAAAAATTAACATCACGAAACCTCAATTACTATATCTCCTTCCTCAATAAAGAGTTCTGATTTATTAGTTTATTAAAAAATGGCTACATGCGGTATGTTTACAACCTCACACCACAATATCTTGTGGTTTGGGTTCAGGTTTTCAATTCGTTTTGACGATAAGTGCTTTGGAGATTATTTACCTTAAAAGAGCGTTTACACCACAAAATGAAAGGAATTAGGCATGTTAACGAAGAAGACTGAAATCTGGACCAAGCCTGGCTGCACCACCTGTGAGAAGGTTAAGGAGGTTATCGGAGCGGGTAACTACGAAGAACACCCTGCCGAGGCACTTCTGGATGGGCTGGAAATGAACCTGGATGCCATGGTGCAGCTTGCCCAGCAGAATATGGAATTGCCGATCATTATGTGCGACGGGCAATTCATAAGCCCCGAAGATCTCCTCAGTCCCTTGCATCATAGTGTTGAACTGGAGTTATGCCACGGTAACGCGTGTAAGCTCTGAGAATTTTAAGGAGTGATTTCCTCAGATATCTGGCTCTCTATATTACTGTCCACGGTAATTTCTTCCGCCTCTGGTTTTGCTTCCGGCGGGAAGATATAAATCGAGGCTGCCAGGTAGATAACATATAGCAGCGCCAGGGCAATACCATTCCTCCGGGTGAGCCGGTATTTATGCCGCAGCATAATCAACATCGCCAGGACAATCACAAACATTGCCGGGAACATGAAATAAATCTCTTTTTTCCCTAAAACCAGCGGATTGGCAATTGCGGAGGCTCCTGCCACCCAGCAGATATTCATAATATCCGCGCCAATGATATTCCCTACCGCCACGGCGCCATGCTTCTTGCGGACTGCGGCCACGCAGGTAGCTATCTCCGGGATGCTGGTGCCGAAGGCGACCATGGTCAACGCGATGACAGACTCCGGTACCTGCAAAGAGTGTGCAATTTTGATCGCGCTTACTACAATATACCTGGAAGCAACCAGGATCCCGACAAGACTCAGGAAAAACAGCAAAGCGATCCTGGCTGATGAAACCTCTGTTATTGGCTCCACCTCATGGATTTCACGGTCATCACCCAACTCATTGTTTTTATGCTGTTTCAATAAAAGCGCGATATAACCGAGAAAAAAGATTACCAGGATTACACCCTCTGCACGCGAGAGCGTGTAATCCCACGCCACAAAGATAAACGCGACTATTTGGATGAAGAGCAGGAAGATACCGGAGGTTTTAAGAACCTTGGGAATCACAAGGATGGGCGCGGCGGCAAAGATTCCGGCCAGGGCCAGCGCCAGCCCGTCATCACAGATGACCGAACCGATAGCGTTACCGAGGGCCATTTCCGGCTTGCCTTTGAGCGCCGAGATCAGGCTGACCGAAAGCTCCGGGGCGGTGGTGGCGAGAGACACCAAGACAATCCCGATCACCAGCTTGGGGATATTGAGCTTACTCGCCAGGGCCACGGCGCTATCTACAAAGGCATCCGCGCTTTTTGCCAGGATAATGAAGGATACCACCATTACCAACCAGGCAACAACAGTATGTTCTGTAATATATTGGTCTATGATAACCATCTACCCAATCCCGTTTTTCATCTTCTTAACCGGTAAAACAGCGCATATGATAATATATACTATGCAATCTTCTGTCTATGATAATCCATAAATTCAAACAAACTGCCTCTCGAGTATAGACAGGGAGGCCGATACTATTTACAATATTCTGATTAAGTTTGTCCAAGAGGAGAACAGATACATGATTCGCAAGGCTAAGGTCAGTGATATCAAAGCGATTCAGGCGCTGGTCAATAAACATGCTGCAAATGGTGCCATGCTGCCCCTGGGGATCTCAGAGCTTTATGATAAACTGCGTGATTTCATTGTTTACGAACACGATAATAAAATTGTCGGGGTAGTTGCACTGCACTTTATCTGGGAGGGCTTGGCTGAAATCCGCAGCCTGGCCGTGGATACCGACTATCAGCACCAGGGCATCGCCACCAGCCTGGTCAAGCGGGCGATTGAGGATGCCCGGGAATATGGCGGCAGCAGGGTTTTCGCCCTGACCTACGTCCCGCCCTTTTTCGAAAAGAACGGATTTAAAGAGATTGACAAAGCGGAGCTTCCGCACAAGGTCTGGGCGGATTGCATCAATTGCCCCAAATTCCCGGACTGCGGCGAAGTCCCCCTGGCCCTGGATTTATAAATAGAAAGAAAACCAGATGAGTTTTAATTGCGGGATTGTCGGCTTGCCCAATGTTGGCAAGACCACTATTTTCAATGCAGTAACCAATGCCGGGGCCGATGAAGAAAACTTCCCCTTCTCTACGGTCGAGCCCAACCGCCAGATGGTGCCTATTCCTGACCGCCGGCTGGATGCCCTGGTGGAGTTTTACTCGCCGAAAAAGACTGTCCCCGCCAGCCTGGAAATGGTTGATATTGCCGGCCTGGTTAAAGGCTCTTCCAAGGGGGAGGGCATTGGCAACCAGTTCCTCGGGCATATCAAGGATGTTGACGCCATCATCCATGTCGTGCGTTGCTTTGAAGACCCTGATATCCCCCACACCTATGACACTATCGATCCTGCACGGGATGTCGAAGACATCGATCTCGAATTGATTTTCAAGGATATTGAAACTGTCAATAACAAGATCTCCAGGATTGTCAAAAAGACGAAGAATGACAAGCACCTGATGCAGGAGATGCTGCATTGCCAGAAAATTGTCGCCGCTCTTGAGGAAGGGATCCCCGCAAGAAAACAGGACCTGAACCCGGCGGAACGGGAGGCGATCTTTGAATGCATGCTCCTCAGCGTCAAACCGGTGCTGTATATTGCTAATGTCAAGGAAGGGCAGGGTAAGGATGACGCCTACGTGCAGGCTTTACAGAAACTGGCGGACGCCGAAGGCGCGGGCATGGTCGTTGTAGCCGGGCGGGCTGAGGCGGAGATCGCCGAACTCGACGAGGCGGATCGCGCCGAATTCATGGAAGCCCTCGGCCTGGAGGAATCCTCGCTAGGGAGGCTGATGCACGAGGGTTACCGGACCCTCAACCTCATTACCATGTTTACCTATGGCGAAACAGAATGCCACGCTTGGACCATCCCCTCCGGCACCAAGGCGCCGCAGGCAGCCGGCAAGATCCATACTGATCTTGAAAAAGGCTTTATCCGCATGGAGGTAATCCCGGTCGAGGCCTTGATCGAATTCGGCGGCCATAAGGAAGCCAGGGCCCATGGCAAGTTCAAGGTTGAGGGCAAGGATTACATTGTCCAGGACGGCGATGCGGTGCATGTGCTCTTTAATAAGTAGCAAGTTATCTCGAACCACAATAAAAAAACCCCGAAGTCATCTACCCTCGGGGTTTAATAATTTATGGAGTATCTAGAGCTATTATTACTAAACAACCTTTTTGCGGCAAATCGCGGCCAACATTCCTCCCAGGCCTAACAGCGCGATGGTTGCTGGTTCAGGCACGGTATAAGATCCGACCATGCTGACTTCCATGAATGGTATGGTGGGATTAATCATTCCAGGATCGGGGATGTCCAACTCAAAGAAAACATCAAAGAAAGACTCTGCCGGGAAATCGGGATCGCCGACAAAGACATTTTCAAGCGCGATTTCCTGTCCCGGAATAATTTCCCCATGCACGGCTAAAAGTAATTCGCTGCCGCCTTCAAAATCGATGGCAAAGGTTACATCAAAGAAGCTGTCTACCCAAAACGGTCCACCATCAATGCGGAGGTCTGCAACTGGTTTTCCAGGAAGCGGGAGAACCTCATACATGATGTCAAAGAAGCTATCAACCGCAAAATCGCCACTTGGCAGTGACAGTTGTGAAATTACCATATTTCCCGGTGAACCTACCGGACCCCCGGTATCGAAGGTATCATAATCAGGCTGGGCCCCGCTTGGCTGCATCGGGCTGACAGTCATGACCAGATCACACAAATCATTTTCCATGGACGCGGATTGTAATATCTTCATGTCTTTAGGAAGCTTGAGGTCAGGAATATCAAAGACATCGAAGAAAGAATCAGGCGGAATAGGTTCCCCTGCCTGAGCAATTCCGTTCCCGAGCAGCATAAACCCCATTACCCCCAATACAATTAACAAAACTACTTCACTCGCTCTCCTCATTTCTCAACTCCTCTCAACATAATTTCCCAATAAAAATTATCAAACTCATAACTCGTTATCAGAAAACGATTAAACTCTCTGCTATGCATACTGGCTTTGCAAGCGGAAGCATGCTGATAATCAAGCCCGTTTATATACATTTATCCCCACGAAGATAATGTGTACCATAATAGCCATTTTGTCAACTGGTTTATAAATAATTGCTGATTAAGGAGATGGGCTTTGTTCTTTAAGTTGTGCCGGGATTAATCCAAGCCTATATTCTTTGCTGCTTTTGTGTCCATAAACCAGAATATTTCACCCTTAGCCGGTTTCACCATTTGTACAGGGAGTTCTATATGATTGGAAGTTGGCTTAAAAGCTTTAGCGGTGATTTTGGCTTTACTTTTGCCGGTTGCGACAAAAGAAATATTAGCAGCGTTGTTAATAACAGGCAGGGTGAGGGTTATGCGTTCCGGCGGAGGTTTGGGCGAATCCAGGACTAAACCCACCCATCGATTACTCTCCATGAGCAAGGGATGCTCGGGAAATAATGAGGCCGTATGCCCATCCTCACCAACACCAAGAAGGATAAGGTCGAAGCGGGGCAACTCACCTTCTCTACAGTTAAATACTTCTGCCAGGGTACCGGCATAGGCCTTTGCCGCCGCCTCTGGAGGCAAAGAGGTATCAACAGGGTGGATTTTCCCCTTGGGAATGTTAAGATGCCGGAAGAGGTGAATCTGTGCAGCAGCATAATTGCTCAGCGAACTGTCCAAGGGTACGCAGCGCTCATCCGCCCAGAATACCTGCCAGGCGGACCAATCCAGCTTCCCGAGCAACGAAAGCGCTACCAACCCCTTGGCAAGATGGTCGAGGCAGGAGCCGCCTGAAAGCGCAATGGTAAATACCCCTCTCTCTGCAATTGCCTGGGAAGAGAGATGGGCGACATAGTCGGCCAGCACTGCGGATAATTCTTTGCTTGAAGATGAGATATGAAAATCCTTCATTGCGTCTATGCCTCTTTGAAGAACTGGAAAATTACCCGGCGTTTAAGAGAATAAGCGCCGGGCAATGGATTGTGATCATTTATCGCAAGTCTTGCTATCAATTACCAATTGCTCCAACCGGCGGGATCTTTTCTTTAACTTCTTCCAGCTGAGCCTTCGTTTCTCCTGCTTTGTCCTCCATCGCTTTCTTCAATTTCAGGAATTCTGGATTACAACAACCCGGTGAACCATGGAGCAAACCGCACTTCTGACATATTTCGCGGCCTTCCATCTTGCAGCATTTCTCCGAGCCTTTAATCTCGCCGCATTTCGGACAGAGCATCGCGGGCATAGCGGACTGTTTCGACTCTTCGACCATCTTACAGCAACCAGGCGAGCCTTTATGCAGGCCGCACTTGGGGCACATTTCCTTGCCCTCATTATTACAGCAATCCTTGGAGCCATGGATCTCACCGCATTTCGGGCAGAGATCCATCGGCCTCGTCACCCCGGCCGGGATCTTGCAGCAACCTGGGGAGCCTTTCAGTAAACCGCATTTTTCACACTTTTCGCGGCCTTCCATCTTGCAACATTTTTCCGAGCCTTTAATCTCTCCGCACTTCGGGCAGAGCTGCAACGGGGTTTCCGCCAGCGTTATGCCTTCATCTTCCAATTGTTTAATATATTTCGCGGGGTCTTTCTTCACAACCTCTATACAGCCGGGACAACAGACATAGATCCTCTTGCCTTCATGATCCACGGATAAACTTTTATTGATCCCTCCGCCCATGACCGGACAGGTGGTCTGAGGTGTAATCGCTTCTGTTTTCTCCATCTCTGCGGCAATCGCTGTACTCACAACAGCCAGCACCATTATGAGAACAACAATGCATGTTATCAGTCGCAACATCTTTATCTCCTTTCAAAAAAGGATAATGCGAGCAGATCACAACCTGAAAATATTATTCAAAACCTACCAGGTTGAAAAGACAATCACTGCCATTAATAGAAAACTAAGCCATAATCAGAAAAAAGCAAAGAAAATATTTACTCGTCTGACATATTACTGCGGTTACCGGAAAGGTTTTATTTGCTCATTTCTGAGATTAAAATAAAATGTTATTATCACTACAGTTAACAGGCAGTTTAGCAACGGGGAAATCGTTATAATGATTAAATCTAAGCACGGGCATACTACAGAATCGGAAACGGTACCTGATTCCACTCAAGATTTATTGGCTTCCTGCTTACAGGGAAAACCCCGCGCCTGGGATGCCTTTATCAAGCAATCCAGCCCCATAATCTTTGGCGCGGTGCAGAGGGTAGTCCGGGCGCGCACTCGGGATGACCTTGTTTTCGGAGTTGAAGATATCACCCAGGAGGTCTTCCTGCGCCTGGTGAAGGATGACTATAAGCTCCTACGCTCATACAACCCTGACAAGGCCTCGCTCGTTACCTGGCTGAATATTATCGCCCGCAGTACCACTATTGATTTCCTGCGCAAGAAACAACTCCCGACTGTCCCTCTTGACCCGGCTTATCATTCACAAGTTGTTGATAAAAAAACGGGTAAGGAAGATGTCCCCGTTACTATCCCGCCCGATCTCCTCTCACCCCGCCAAAAGCTGGTTCTGCAGTTGTTTTTTGATAGAAACCTGGATATTCCTGAAATCAGCAATATTCTTAAAATCGAAGAGCAGACGGTGCGCAGTACTAAACACAAGGCTATCAGCAAGTTACGTGATTATTTAAAATTATAAATATTTTCAGATGCATGGGGATGTTTGCCAAGTTCTTTGCGTATAACTTAGTGAGAAAGGAAAATGCCATGAACACCCAGGATAAAAACGAGGATTACCAGCTCTGGCGGAAGGTTGCAAAACCGGCCGGAGAAGCCAACCCTGGAAAAATCCTCGATCCCAATATCCTTGCAGCTTATCTAGATGGTTCAGCCACTGAGGAAGAAATTTCAGTGGTTGAAGAAGCTATGTCCGAAGATCCCGCTTTACTCGAAGAGGTTATTGAACTGCGGGAACTGCAAGCAATTAATCCTGTAGAGATTTCCAAACCTACTCACGCGACTATCCTTAATGCGGTGCTTGATACCATCGCTGGCATTTCTGCCAGCTTGAAGGTTCGTCCTACCAGCAAGCTTACTTTTTTTGACTGGATGCAGACCGCCGCGGGTGTTGCCGCTGTGTTGGTGGTATCCCTCTTCGGGTATGAGCTGGGGCAGGATACCATGACAATGGATGTCCAGGCTATCTCTGCAGTCTCAGAAGAGATTGCTGAAAGCCTGGATGAAGCAACTGGTGAGCAAGAGTTCTTGAACTTATCCGTCGGCAATGTAGCAGAGGAGGGTTTATCATGAAAACTCGGATAATTATCCTCCTGCTGGCCACCTCTATCGCCTTTAATATCTTCTTCGCGATGGGATATTACGAGGCCAAGGAATATATCCAACTTTCCAATTCTTATGAAGGTCGCAGCAAAATCTTCGCTGACAAACTGCGGCTCTCAGAGGAACAACAAGCTGAGTTTGCGCAATTACAGAAAGAAATGTCCGAAAAACGGGCCCAGCAACGCGAAAATAACCTGGAGCTTTATGACAAATTCTGGCAGGAAATTCTCAAGGACGAGCCGGACCAGGAGTTTTTGGAAGAGTTTGTCGCCACGACCTCCAGCTCCAATGTGCGCCAGAATTTTGTCGAGCGCATGCAATCATTAATGAAAATTCTCAATCCCGAACAACGGGAATTAGCTGTTGAAATGATTAAAAGTCGTTTTCAAAGCAATGTAACTAAACCCCAATCGGAAGCCTCGCCACCTCCACAGCAATAGTGGAAAACCGGGGCGACCATAGCAAGCAGGAAAGGAGAGAGCCATGAACACGCAGAAGACAGCCCGCGCGCTCAGTGTCGCCCTGCTGATGTTGGTAGTATTTGTGTTTGCCTCCGATGTGGCATACGCTGACCGCGACAAAGATCGCCGAGATCGGGATAAGAAGCACCAGGATGATCGCCGGGACCATCAGCGTGATAAGCGGAAGCCAAGTGTCTGGTTAAACTTTGACCGCTCCATCTACCGCAGCGTCCGCACCTACGATCAAGTCTGGATTCCGGGTCACTATGAAACCCGGATTGAGCAAGTCCTGGTCGAGCCCGGCCACTATGAAACCATAGTGATTCCGGCCAAGTACGTTACCTATTATGATCGTGAACGCCGCCGCCAGTCGGTTATTGTCGAAGCTTCGCGCAAGGAACGGGTCTGGGTAGAGCCGGTATATGAACCCCGCGCGGTACAGGTCTGGGTGCCGGGTTATTATACCCAAACTCTGGTTACCCGGTGCCGACCGGTAAATTCCGGATTAAGCTTTTCCTTCCGGTTCTAACCGCAAAGGATTAAATTGCACCTTGTAAAACCACTGGCACAATCAATAAGACCGGTCCTGCCACCTACGACAGGGCCGGTTTTTTTATATAGACACTAAGGTAAAAGATTACGGCAGGCTCGGGTCTTTTTGCCCATAATAATTGTAAAATATCCCTGTAATTACTACTGCTAATAGAGGAGTTAGAATATTCTTGACAACTGCACATTTGTGCAGTATAATGCTGGGAACAACCCTGGTTTTGAGGAGCTTATATGCTGTCATTTTACGCTTTTCTGCCAGGCAGGGAAATGCTTGCTTGCTGCGGCGCGGAGGGCTTAGAAGCCGCGAAAACGCCCCAGAACGCGGCCCTGCTGCACGGGGGGCGGGTGGAGGCAGGCTTCCCGTCGCCCGCGGACGATTACCTCGACGGGGCGCTGGATCTCAACGAATACCTGGTGCGCAACCGCTCCGCCACCTTCTTCGTGCGCGTCAGCGGGGAATCCATGACTGGGGCGGGAATCTTCCCCAACGACCTGCTGATTGTGGATCGCAGCTTGACTGCCGGGCACGGGGACGTGGTAATCGCCGTGGTCGATGGCGAGTTTACTGTGAAACGGCTTTTCTCGCTGGGGGGGATTATTGAACTCCGCCCGGAAAACCCCAATTTCGAGCCGGTACGCCTCTCCGAAGCCTCGCAGATGGATATCTGGGGCGTGGTCAAGCATGTGATCCATTCGCCCTAAAGGGGGCAGGAAAGAGGAGCCATGCGCGTCTTCGGCCTGGTTGATTGCAACAGCTTCTACGCCTCCTGCGAAAAGGTCTTCCAGCCCCGCCTGGCTGAGAGGCCGGTGGTGGTGCTTTCCAATAATGACGGCTGCGTGGTGACGCGCTCGCGCGAGGCCAAGGCGCTCGGCATCAAGATGGGCACGCCCTTCTTCAAGGTGGAGAAGCTCTGCCGGGAGCGCGGCGTAGCCGTCTTCTCCTCCAATTACACGCTCTACGGCGATTTGAGCCAGAGGGTAATGGAGTGCTTGCGGCAGTGGAGCCACCATATCGAGATCTACTCCATTGACGAGGCGTTTCTTGATTTCAGAGGCATTAAGGGCGCAAGCAGCCTGGCTTTTGGTGAAAATGTCATCCAGACAGTACAAAAGTGGACCGGGGTGCCGGTTTCCCTTGGGATTGGGTCTACCAAGACTCTTGCAAAAATTGCAAATTCAATAGCCAAAAAGCTGGGGAGGGGAGTATATAGCCTGGCGGATAGAGCAGACCACGAGGAGTGCTTCAAACGTCTCCAGGTAGAGGAATTGTGGGGCATCTCCAGCGGGTGGGGCAGGCGGCTCAATAAGCAGGGGATTTACACTGCTCATGACCTGGTAAACGCGGATCTGGAGCTCTGCCGCAGGCGTTTTTCCATAGTTCTGGAGCGTTTGGTGCGGGAGTTGCGTGGCGAGGTGTGTCTGGAGTTGGAGGAGAGCCTGGAGGCCAAGCAGAATATCCAGGTTTCGCGCTCCTTCGGCCACCTGGTGACCGATCTCAAGGAGTTGGAGGAGGCAGTAGCGAACTACGCGGCGCGCGCGGGGGAGAAGCTCCGCCGGCAACAGAGCGTCGCCAGGGGGATCTATGTCTATATCCGCACCAACCGCTTCCGCGACGATCCGCAGTACGCGAACGCCTCGGCGGGCGGCCTGCTGCCCGCTACCAGCCAGAATGACGAATTAATCCGCCAGGCCCTGGATTGTCTCCACCGGATCTACCGCCCCGGCTACCTTTATAAGAAGGCAGGAGTGCTCTTGATGGACATTACCTCCCAACGGGCAGCAGACGCCCAGCGCGACCTCTTCGGGCTGGGCGAGGCAAGAAAACGGGGAGATTCCTTGATGAAAACTCTGGATCGGGTAAACTCTATAATGGGCCGCGACACCCTTTACTACGCCGCGCAGGGCATCACCCGCCCGTGGAAGATGCGCCGGGAGAAACGCTCTCCCCGCTACACTACGCGCTGGGATGAATTGCCGGTGGCGAGGGCGAATTAAATCAAGAATACCCTATGGGAGTACAGGTGATGGATAAGAAAACTTCCCGTTTATGGATTTTCAGAATTATCAGAATCGCAGTTCTGGCATATCTCGGCCTCTGTGCCCTGGCGTATATCTTCCAGGAGCGGCTGATCTTTCTTCCCTCCTCGGAATGGGTTGCCACCCCCGGGGGAGACGCCGAACTGGCGTATGAAGATGTCACGCTCACAACCGCGGACGGGGTGGAACTGAGCGCGTGGTATATCCCGTCCCCGCATAATCGGGGCGTAGTGTTGCTCTGCCACGGCAATGCCGGCAATATCTCCCATCGGATGGCCAGCATCCAGGTCTGTAATGAACTGGGGTACAATGTGCTGATCTTTGATTACCGCGGTTATGGCCGGAGCAAGGGCAAGCCTACGGAGGAGGGGACTTATCAGGACGCTATGGCAGCCTGGGATTACCTGGTGAAGGCGAGAGAATTCCCGCCTGAGAAAATCGTCATCCTTGGCCGCTCCATGGGCGGCGGGGTCGCTACCTGGCTCGCAAGGGAGACCAAACCCGGAGGACTGATCCTGGAGTCCTGCTATACCTCAATGACAGCCATGGCTAAGAAATTGTTCCCCTGGCTGCCGGTCAAGCTGATTTTGAAGCATAAATATAATAACCTGGAGAAACTGGCGGATGTCTCTTGCCCGGTCCTGGTGATCCATAGCCAGGAGGATGAGATTATCCCCTATGAGCACGGGATAAAGTTATTCGCCGCGGCCAACGGGCCGAAAACCCTGGTGACCATCTTCGGCGACCATAACGGTGGTTTTGTGCAATCTGGAAATAAGTATTTTGTAGGGTTGCGGGATTTCTTCAGAGAGTTAGAAAGCGAGTAAGAATACATGTGTGGACGCTTTGCCTGTAATGAAATCCCTAAGCCCCTGGCGGATATCTTCAATCTCATCCTGCCGCCCTATCAGCCGAGGTATAATCTGGCGCCGTCGCAGCAACTCCTGGCGCTGATTAATGATCCTGAAACGAGTAAGCCGATCTTCCATGCGCTGACCTGGGGGCTGGTGCCGTTCTGGGCGAAGGACAAGACTATTGGCCAGCGGATGATCAACGCCCGTGCCGAGACCGCCGCAGAGAAGCCCTCTTTCCGCGCCGCAATTCGTTACCGGCGTTGCCTTATCCCCGCGAGCGGCTTTTATGAATGGGCGAAGGCGGGTAAGGAGAAGCAGCCGTATTATATCCACCTGGCGGACAACCAGCCTTTCACCTTCGGCGGACTCTGGGAGATCTGGGAAAGCCCGGAGGGGGAGGTAATCATGTCCTGCGCGATTTTAACCACTGACGCCAATCAGAAGCTTTCCCCCATCCACAACCGGATGCCGGTTATTATAGGGCCTGATAATTGGCAGCTATGGATGGATTCGAAAGTCCAGGTTCCGAAAGAGATCGCGCATCTGCTTTCCCCCTGCGCGGATGAATTAATCTCGCTCTACCCGGTCGGAAAATATGTAAACAGTCCTCGCAGTGACGGGCCGGAGTGTGTACAAGCAGAGCAGAATTCTGGTTGAAGTTATTACTTGAGGCTACCTGATTGTCAGCAACTTAAATTTGCAGAGAAAGGAAAACATGTCTGCCAAATTGAAAAATGTATCTGGTTACGGGCTTGCATTTATATTAGGCATCATCGCTACCAGTACTTATTTACATTTTGCCAGTAGCCAAGAAGAAACCGCGCCGGTCGTGACTAAAACCCAGCCCGCGGCAGAAGCCGGGAAACCAGCACCGGCGGAAAAGCAACCGCCTGCCACTACTAAAGCAAATCAGGAACCCTCGCTGCAACCGGCTGGCAATTCTCTCTTCCTGTCATTTTTCCCTGATGATCCCGAAGCGGGCAAGCGGCTCGATGAATTTTGGGTGCACAAGAATACCAGCAAACTCACGGACACAGAATTCTTTGAGCTCTTTCGCAAGGGGCTCAGGCGCTGCACAGTCGAACACAAAGGTAATTTCCTGATGCAGCATATCGGAGGAAAATATATCTGGAATTTACAGCCGGACAATGAAACCGCTCTCGACATTGTCTACCATGCCAGCTTCGATGAGGAATACAAGTACTATGCGGTTTATAGCAGCCTTTCTACTGCTAATCCCAAATCGCCGAAGGTGTTGCAGCGGTTGGCCGAAATTGCCATGGAGTATAACCAGATGGGCCGGATTATCTGGGGGGTGAAAAGTTCCCGGCAGGAGACCGACTTCGAGGACTGCCTGAACCCATATCTCGAGGGTGAGAATCCGGAGATGCGCGAACGCGCCGGGATTGTACTCAAAGGTCTTCACGGCGAAATCGATCCCGGAAAGTGGGAGCAGGAATGGAAGAAGCAGCAACGCTATGAGAGAACCCGGAACGAATTCGGAGATAAATTGCCAGAGTTGAAAGAGAAATTAGCAAACGGCACCAGTTCAGAACGTCTAGTAGCGCTGAGATACATGCGACAGAATAGCCTTTCGATATCCTTTGACCCGGAGTTTATACATGTTTTCACTAAGTGTTCCGAAGACGAGAATCCACAGATACGGGCGGCTACAGCCCGGATTCTGGGCGGACAATTCATCTGGGGCAAGTCGCCGCAACCTCCGGAAGCGATTGCGACTATCTTGCGGCTCTCGAAGGATGAAAACCTGAACGTCAGATCCCAGTGCGTCTATTACGGACTCTCCACGGTCCAGGACAAGAGCGAGGAAGTAGTCAAGCGCCTGCTCGAGATCGCTTTGAGTGACAAGGAAAACAACATCTATAACCGGGCGTGCTGGGGATTGCAGCGGAATGAAATAGCCAAGCAACTGCTGACGCAATATAATCTCACGGGTGAATACGATAACAATTCAGTCCGGCAGGTCTACCGCCATATTTTTCAGGAAGAGCTACCGGAATTGCAGGAAGAAATCATTGAATAGATTTGCGAAATGTCTATGTTTATTCTGATCTTTACCACCGGCCTGGTGGTGCTGAGCGGTTACTTTTTCTGGCGCTTTGCCATCGCCTTCCCCGGCCTTGGCTGGTGGCGGCTGCTGGTGGTAGTTATCATGGCTGTGCTGGGGACCGGGCGTTACTGGGGCGGACTTCTGCGCAGACAGGGCTTCGAACCGACCCAGGAACTCGCCTGGCTGGTGCAGATCTTCTGGGTGATTTTGCTTTTCTGGTTCCTGTCGAGCGGCCTGGCGTTGCATGCCTGGAATCTTCTGGCGTGGTCAGCGGCAAAAATTTCCCCCAGTATGCCTAAACTGTTGCTCCCGCCCCGGGCATTCTTTATAACCAATTGCACCCTGGTACTGCTGATTTGCGGTTGGGCGTGGTTCGAAGCCGGCAATATCCGGGCCCGCCACTTTGTGATCGAGGTCGAGCATTTGCCGCCGGGCCGGGAGGCTATTCTCATCGCCCAAATCACCGATCTCCATCTCAGCAATTTCGGCTGTTCCCGGCAGATAGTCAAGATGTTGGAACTCCTGCAGGAATCCCAGCCAGATATTATTGTCGATACGGGAGACTTCGTCGATGCGAATCTTTACCAGGAAGAGCAACTTGCCGGGAAGCTGCGCGCCCTCAGCCCACCCCTCGGGAAATATGCGGTCCTGGGTAACCATGACTTTTATTCCGGGGCGGCCCACAGCCTGGCTTTCCATGCAGCCGCCGGCTTCCGCGTCCTGCGCCAGGAGGCGGTTTTAC
>JAFGNG010000009.1 GCA_016927125.1 Planctomycetota bacterium
CAAAGAAGCGATTGACGATTTCATGTCATCCTTTGCCGCCGAAATTGTTATTGAGGAAAAGCAAGACAACCAGGCCAAGCCTGAAGATTAGTTGCCAGGCAGTTTAAACAACCAGGACGTTTCAACGGTGGCCAGGCCTCTTCCCCCGCGAAGCGCTGACGGAATAATTGCTCAACATGATGACTCCATCCAATTCTTACCAGATTGAATCTGCCCGCGCCATGAAGGCCCTGCTCAAAGCCGCGGACTTCTGCCAGGCCGTGCAGGCGGATTTTACCGGCGAGAGCCAGATTGATAAAAAAGATAAAAGCCCGGTTACCGTCGCGGATTATGGTGTCCAGGCCATTCTTGGCCGCGCTCTCGGCGAGGCTTTCCCGGCGGACAGCATGATTGCCGAGGAACACTCGCAGGAGTTGCTGGCCGCCAAGGGGGAGGGCCTCTGCAAACGTCTTCTCGGGATCTGGAAAAGCTGCCTCGGCGAAGAGCCCGGCCTTGCTGATCTGGCGGCGTGGATTGACTGGGGCGCGGGAAATCCTGCCGGGCGCCAGTGGGTGCTTGACCCGGTGGACGGCACCAAAGGCTTTCTGCGCGCAGAGCAGTATGCCCTTGCCCTGTCACTGCTGGTCGACGGGATTATCGAACTGGGCTTCTTGGTCTGTCCGAACCTGGTTTGGAAAGACGGCAAGCGGGGATGCATCTTCCATGCCCGCAGAGGCGCCGGCGCCAGCCTGGCCTGGTTGGGAGAGCCGGAAGAAACCGAAGTCATAACGGTATCTGCCGAAGCTGCCGGCTCCGAGCTGGTGCTGGTCGAGAGCTTCGAGTCCGGACATTGCAATCATGCCTTGCAGGATACCTTGCGCCGGAAACTCGGGATTTCCCGTGCAGCACTTCGCATGGACAGCCAGGCAAAGTACGGCGTGGTCGCACGGGGAATGGCCTCGGCCTACTTGCGCCTGCCCTCGCCGGAGACCCCGGATTATCGCGAAAAGATCTGGGACCATGCCGCCGGGGCGCTGCTGGTCGAGGAAGCCGGGGGGCGGGTGACCGATATCTACGGCCAGGCCTTGGATTTTACCCTGGGTGAACGCCTCCTGCAGAACCAGGGTATTGTCGCCACCAATGGCGCTTGCCACAATCTGGTTATCGACGCGATTGCCGAATCCCTGGGGAGTACCCCTTAGAGAGAAAAATTTATCATTAACAAGAGGCTGGACTTCACCTTCGCGATGCAGTTAAAATCTTATCATTGCCATGAATTAGAATGGTCACTGTGGGGATATAACCTTGATTAAGTATACGCAGAATAATCTTGAGCAGCTCGAAGCGGAGAGCATCCATATCCTGCGCGAGGTAGTTGCTGAATTTGAAAACCCCGTGATGCTGTATTCGGTGGGCAAGGATTCCTCGGTCATGCTCCGCCTGGCGCAAAAGGCATTCTTCCCGGGTCCGATTCCCTTCAAGCTCCTGCACGTGGACACCACCTTCAAGTTCAAGGAGATGTACGAGTTCCGTGACCGCATGGTCAAGGAGGTAGGCGCGCGGCTCGAGATTTTTACCCTCCAGGAAGGGCTTGACCAAGGTGCGAATCCCCTTGATTGGGGCACGCAGAAGTGCTGCGCCGTCATGAAGACCCAGGCCCTGCTCGAGGCGTTGCGGCAGGGGGAATACGATGCCGCCATCGGCGGCGCGCGCCGGGATGAAGAGAAATCCCGCGCCAAGGAGCGGGTCTTCTCCTTCCGCGACCAGCACGGGCAGTGGGACCCCAAGCGCCAGCGCCCCGAACTCTGGAACCTCTATAACGCCCGCCATAACCCGGGCGAGTCAATTCGCATCTTCCCGCTCTCCAACTGGACCGAGTTGGATGTCTGGCATTATATCCTGCGGGAGAAGATCCCGGTGGTGCCGCTCTACTTCGCCCGGGAACGCCCCGTAATCGAGCGCGATGGCATGCTGATCCTGGATGATGACCGGTTCCGGCTCCTGCCGGGCGAAGCGGCGCAGATGCTCAAGTGTCGCTTCCGCAGCCTTGGGTGTGTGCCCTGCACCGGGGCGATCCGCTCCGATGTCGATTCCCTCGAGGGAATCATTGAGGAATTGGTCTCAGTCCGCAATTCCGAGCGGGCCACCCGCACAATTGACCATGATGTGGAGGGCTCGATGGAAGATAAGAAACGGGAGGGGTATTTCTAAGATGACCATTATGTCTTTCCTTGATCAAGAACTGGAAAAAGATCTGCTGCGCTTTACCCTGGCCGGCAGCGTCGATGACGGCAAGTCCACCCTGATCGGCCGCCTGTTGCATGACGCCCAGGGGGTTTACGAAGACCAGGTCGCCTCGATCCGGCAGGCTACCGCCAAGCGCGGCGGCGGGGAAAATGAGATCGACTTCGCGCTTCTCACCGATGGCCTCAAGGCCGAGCGCGAGCAGGGCATTACCATCGATGTTGCTTACCGCTACTTTGCCACCGCCAAGCGCAAGTTCATCATCGCCGATACCCCCGGCCACGTGCAATATACCCGCAACATGGCGACCGGCGCCTCCACCGCCAACCTGGCAATCATTTTGATCGATGCTTCTCTCGGTGTCCTCACCCAGTCCCGGCGCCACGGCTTTATTGCCTCTCTCCTGGGGATCAACCATATTATTGTAGCGGTCAACAAGATGGACCTGGTCGACTACGACGAGCAGGTCTTTGACAGGATCAAGAAGGACTATACCGACTTTGTCGCGCGCGTCGCCATGCGCGATTTAACCTTTATCCCGGTTAGCGCCTTGAAGGGCGATAACGTGGTCGAGCGCAGCGATCTGATGCCGTGGTACCAGGGCGCGCCCCTCCTGGAGCAGCTTGAATCCGTACATATCGCCAGCGACCGCAACCTGGTGGATCTGCGCTTCCCGGTGCAGTTTGTGCAGCGGCCGAACGCTGACTTTCGCGGCTATGCCGGGACCGTGGCCTCGGGTGTGGTCCGTGTCGGTGATGAAGTGATGGCGCTTCCTTCCCGCCAGAAGACCAGGGTCAAGAGTATTGTCACCTTTGACGGGGAATTGGAGCAGGCCTTCTCCGGCCAGGCCGTGACCGTCACCCTGGAAGACGAGATCGATCTCAGCCGTGGCGAGATGCTGATCCATCCGAACAACCGCCCGCGCGAGCAGCAGCGCCTAGAAACCATGCTGGTCTGGATGAGCGAGAAGCCCGCGGTCAAAGGCGTACAGTGCATGGTCCAGCATACCAGCCGGATAGTCCCCTGCCGGCTAACTGACGTCAAGTATGTCATGGATATGGATACCCTGCACCGCAAGACCGAGCAGACCCTGCAGTTGAATGATATCGCGCGGGTAGTGCTGGATGTCAACCGCCCGCTCTTTGTTGATTCCTACGAGAAAAACCGCAATACCGGCGCGCTTATCCTGATCGACCGCCTGACCAATGAAACCATCGCCGCCGGCATGATTATTGAACGCGAACCCGCCAAGCATCCCGAAGGCATTGTCAAGGTGGATGTCAAGGCACGCAACCTTACTACCCATCGCGGCGAGGTAACCACTGCGCAAAGGCAGGAACTCCTCAAGCAGAAGGGCGCGGTCATCTGGCTGACCGGCCTTTCCGGCTGCGGCAAGTCCTCGCTGGCTTTCGCGCTGGAGAAGAGGTTAATCCAGGACGGGCACCTCGCGTATGTGCTTGACGGCGATAATGTCCGGCAGGGGCTCAACGCCGATCTCGGCTTCTCGCCGGAAGACCGGGCGGAGAATATCCGCCGCATCGGCGAAACCTCGGCGCTCATGGCCGACCTGGGCGCCATTACCATTGCCGCCTTTATTTCACCCTACCGTAGCGACCGCGACCAGGCCCGGCTGGCCGCTCCCGAAGGGGGCTTCTTTGAAATCCATCTCGATGTTTCGCTTGCGGAATGCGAACGCCGGGATCCCAAGGGTTTGTACCGGAAAGCGCGCGCGGGAGAAATTCCGGACTTTACCGGCATCGATGCCCCTTACGAGGCTCCGGAGAATCCCGAGTTGGTGCTGCCCGCGGAAGAGATTACGGTAGAGGAAGAGGTTGACCGGGTGATTGCCTTGCTGCGCAAGCACGGCGTCCTGTTGGATTAATCCTATCTAAACAAGACCTACTTGGTTGCCGTTGCCGGCCAGGCAAGCGGGAAGGCCTTGCTGGTATATGCCTGGTTGGCACAGATCACATTCAAGTACACATCCTTACTGGTCAAATCTTCTTCCTCCAGGGTAACTTCAGCGGTAGCATTCCCTCGCTCATAGAATTTCCACTGGAAGGCACCCGAGTCCAGTTGCATGGTCTTGGAGGCATTGTTGCTGATATTCAGGACCGGCCCGTCGGGAGCCATCCCCACTTTGCTGAGATTCTGGTTAACGTGGTTTTTTTCCACGGGGATAAAGGTCAGGTGGCTGGGACTGGCAAGCACAGTGTATTCCATGGGCAGCGCCTTGTGCAGCTCGACAGCGATGCGCTTGAGGAAGATTTGCAGGGATTCTCCGGACTGGAAGGAAAAGGCCATTGCCTGAGAGGGGTCGCCGATGAAAAAGGCCATGCTTTCTTCATAGTGCGGCTCAAAGACGTTGCGGACAAACTTCCCATTTTGCCAGAGCTCCACCCGCAGGATCCGGGCATCTGGTGCGGTTGCCTTAACCAGGTACTTGCCAGGTTCCTTTTCCTCCAGTTCGGGAAGGTGGGCGAAGGGTGCTGTCATCGGGTCGCCCACCAAGACCGCGTATAAAAGATCCATTATATTAAAAGCATAAGCCTCGCCCGCGGTGAAGCCGGAGCCATAATAAACCACACAACTCAAGCCCATATGGCGACTGGGGATGCTGGTCGGCTCGAAGACTGTGCCGTAGGTCATGGACGCGCCGTTATGGATATAATCCAGCACCGACATCTGGCCGGACTCCTGGTCATAAAGCTTGCCACCATAGGAGGTCAGATGATCACCGATCGCCCCGGGCAGCAGGCGGTTGCCTTTGAAGCGCACATACGTACAGCCGGTGAAGTAACCCAGGATGTCATTCTTGTCGAAGAGCTTGGAGCCGGGTTGGCTCTTTACCGGAATCCCCTTGCGCTGGGCAATCCTGACAACTCCGGGAATCTGCTCCTTGCGCGCGCTGCGGGCACCATCGCCTTCCAGCAGGTAAAAAGTGCCCTTGGGAAAGGTGCTGTCCGCGCCGACACTGCGATCGATCATGGCCGTGATATCGGTATAATCCCAGCCCGCCAGGTAGAAGAGCATGGGAGTTGGCTGGGAGGGCAGTTCATGGGAATAGCAGTACCCGGTATCCCGGGCATAGGTGGGATTGAGAGGGGGGTCTTTTTCTTCTCCCACAATCAGCGACATGGTGAGCCCGGAACGCCAGGGAGCGCGCTTCTTCTGCCGGATCCGGAAGGGGATTCCCTTCGTAAAGACAATGGCGTGGATACGGCCCTTCAGGCCAGGCTCCTCCAGCTTGCTCTTGATTGGCTGCTCAATCATCTCGACATAATTACGATAATCAATGTCATCGCGCGAAAGGCAGACCTCTTCATTAATGGTTAATTTTTCTGGAATATCCAGCAGGATAAAATTCGAACGGGGGATTTGCCTGGCCTGCATGTAGTAGAGCGCGATCCTCAGCGATTCTTTATCATTGCGGTTGGCAGCGACCAGCACGTTGACCGAACTGATCCCGGCCCGGGCGGGGGCGGTGCAAAACCCCAGGCAGAAAACGGCGACAAGTATAAAGCAACATAATGCTCGGTTGGTTGAAACCATCTACGGGGATCCTTTCCCTATCAGATTCTGCCAGATCGGCACGGAGTTAGGATAGAGGTTGCAATGCAAAAGCCTCATCACTTGATGTCACCACTACTGGCGGGTTCCCTCGTTAAAACCTCCCTCTTAACTGGAGGATTCAAAGAGCGCACGCAGTTGCTCCGCCACATCCTGCTGAAAGCGTTGCTGGCGCCTTGCCAGCCACTGCCTTGCTAAGTCGAACTCCTCGCCAGAGGGGTCCTCTTGCAGGACGGTGAGTAAAGTTTCGGCAAACTCTTTCGCCGTCTCCGCTACCCGCACACTCGCAGGATAATCCTCAATCCCGCGCATCGCGGTGGGGGTGGCGACAATCCGCCGGCCGCAGGCGATGGCGTCGAGCGTCTTGATCTGCACGCCGCCGCCGGATTTCGAGGGGATAGCAATGATCCGGTGTTCCTTTAGAAAAGTCTCCGCGTCATCCACGAAGCCCATGATCTCCAGGTTGGGATACTTGCCTGCAAACTGCTGGCAACCCTTGCCGGCGATCCGGATCCGGATAGTTGCAGGCAGGTGTGGATAGACCTCCTCTATGAACCAGGCCAGGCCTTCCCAATTAGGCGGCCAGTTCCAATAACCCAGCATCCCGACATCGAACTTCATCTCCACCTCAGGCATCGCTTTATCCTGGGCGCCCTTGATGCCGCCGGGGAGCTGGAAGACCGCGGTCTTGCCGTGGCGGGCAAACCACTGGCCGTCATGGGCAGTCAGCGCCCAGACCTGGTCAGCCCGTTCAGCCAGCCGCTTTTCAACCCCCTTTAGCAAGCGGCTCTCCCGGTTATAAATCCAGCGTTTGAAAACGCCCGGCGCCAGGTCACGCAAGAGGGCATACATCTCTTGTTCGAGGTTATGCACAATGCAGATCAACAGCAGGTTGTCGGGAAGGTAAGGAAAGAGCCAGGTCAGGCGGCATTGGTCAAGGATAATGGCATCATATTTTGACTCCGCCAGCAGCTTGCGCGCCAGGGCGGGGTATTGCCTGCTCCGGAATTTGGCATGGACATAGGGCTCCCCGCGCAGGATCCCTTTCGCCAGCCAGCGCAAAGTCTGCAAGGAGCCGGCCGAAGAGGTTTCAATATAGCTATAGCCCACGCTGACCTCGCCTTCCCGCGGAGTGTAATCTTCGCCCGTGCGGGTATAGCCCGCCACCGTTACCTCGTGCCCGGCAGCGCGGATCGCGTCGATATACCCCTGGGTGGCGATCTCGCCGCCGGTCCGGCGCGGGGCGGGAAGCACCGTAGTCAGGAACAGGATTCGCATAAGAAAGTTCTCTTCATTTAAAAGTAAGTTGAGGTTGTCATTTCTCGTCAAAAAGAATCCAAGGCCGGGTTTTATTCGCGACCAAGATCCGGCCGGGGTTATCCGCCGCTCTTCCCTGGCGTTATTCCCGTTTCTATAAATTCTTTGATAGCTTTAACCAATCTGGGACTGGCATGGGGACCAAGTGCTTCTCCTATGAAAGGTGGAGGTGGATAAAGTCTGGCAAGTTGCGCTTTTAATTCCTCTCCATCGGTTGCCAGGTAGATGTTATCCAGTTTGGCAAAGGCTTCCGCCGTGGCGCGTTGGTGATCATTACGATGTTCGCCAAATTCCGGCAGTCTCGGCATAATAATGATCGGCTTACAATAGGTAAGGGCACCAAAAATGCTGCCGATACCAGCATGTGCAATAATCAGGCTGGCGGCGGCAAGTTTTTGATTAGTTTCTTCTGGCGTAATAAAGTCTACCCACTCAAAATGCTCAGGTCTCCACGAAGTTACTCCGATCTGCGCAAAGATATAGACGTCCGGATTCCGGGCGGCCCAGTCATCAACCGCCTGCAATAATCTATTGAAGGGTTTTTGGGTGCCGACAGTTATAAAGATCATATGACGCTCCCAAAACAATAGGGTCCTTTTTCCGTCGTCAGGTGTTCCCATTGCGTAAGCCAAAGGTCCGCATATTTTTCCGCTAGTTTGCCGGAAAGCGAAAGTTCCCCGCCATTAGCAATGCTATCAACCCAGATGGTTTTGGCGCCGATAAGTTTTTTAGCCA
>JAFGNG010000063.1 GCA_016927125.1 Planctomycetota bacterium
CCCTGATGGGGCTGGTCTATGTCTGGTTCCTGCCGAGTTTCCTGGCCAAGATGCGCCACCTCGGCTTCCCCGGCGCGCATGGCTGGCGGTTGGACGGGGTGGAGTTCATTATCGTGACCGTCTTCGTTGCCAAGATCTGCGATGTTGGCGGGCTCTTTGTCGGCAAGCGCTACGGCCGCCATAAACTCTGCCCCCACATCAGCCCCAATAAAACCTGGGAAGGCTTTGGCGGGGGGATCCTGGCCAGCGTTGGCCTGGCGGTTTACATGAGTTATACCGCGCCGGAATCAGTTCTGGGCGTCATGGGACTGCTCCCGGTTATTATTTTCGGCGTGCTGATGGCAGTCAGCAGCCTGCTGGGGGATCTCCTGGAGAGCGCGATGAAACGGGACAGCGAGATGAAGGACGCGGGCGGCTCCATCCCCGGTTACGGCGGCATGCTCGACGTGGCCGATTCCCTGATGGTCAGCGGCCCGGTCGCTTACTTCTTCTTCATCTTCATGGGCGCGCGGCCGGCGCTGTAACGGATTAATTAAGTACAATCATAGACCTAAGTTCGGGCATCATATATTTTTTACATACTTCACCATTAATCACTTGATTTTTTGCCTCAGAGGCGCGACATTAACGGTTAGATCTCTGCTTTATGTTTTTGTAATTTTAGGAAGATAAATGCGATGAAAGCCACGATTGACCTGCCGGACACTGCTACGGCCCACATCTTACTGGGTCCCAACGACATGCACCAGCGCATGTTGCGGGAGCGGCTGGGGGTCAAGATCACCCTCCGGGGCCATCAATTGACGGTCGAGGGCGATAATGAGAAGGTCAAGAATGCTATCACCACCATCGAGCAGATGGTGGAGGTGATCGATCCCGCCGATGCCCAGGGATTCCATATTGATGAACTGCAGTGGTTCCTCGCCGGCGCGGGCGAGAGCCCCGACGGCGTGCCGACCGCGATTGTCCTGCCCGGCAGCAAAAAGATCGAAGCCAAGAGCGACGGGCAGGCGCGCTATATTGAAGCCATGCACCGCAAGGACGTGGTCTTCAGCATTGGCCCGGCAGGCACCGGCAAGACCTACCTCGCCGTCGGCTGCGCGGTCGAAGCGCTGAAGCTCGGACGGGTCCGGAGGATTGTGCTGGCGCGCCCCGCGGTGGAGGCAGGGGAACGCCTGGGCTTCCTCCCCGGGGATATGCGCGACAAGGTCAACCCCTATCTCCGGCCGCTCTATGACAGCCTGGGCGATATGCTGACCCGCGCGCAACTGCGGCAATACCTGGAAACGGGAGTGATCGAAGTCGCGCCGCTGGCCTTTATGCGCGGCCGCACCCTCAACCGCGCCTTTGTGATTCTAGATGAAGCCCAGAACACCACCCCCGGCCAGATGAAGATGTTTTTGACCCGCCTCGGCGAGCATTCCCACGCGGTGGTGACCGGAGATGACACCCAGATCGATCTCGAAGAGTCGGAGCAGTCCGGGTTGATCCACGCGCAAGCAGTCTTGAAAGGCATCGAAGGCATCGCCTTTGTCCATCTTTCAAGGCATGACGTGGTCCGCCATCGCCTGGTCCGGGAAATTATCAAGGCTTATGAAAATATAAGGGGAGGCGCATGACCTCTCATCGCCATAAAAACAAGAACGCGGTCTCCAAGAGCTGGAAGGGATTCTCCCCGGAGGATCGCAAGACGCACAAGGTTTCACGCGTACGGCTGCATATCGGCAAAACCCTGACCCCCCGCCGCCTGCTGGTAATCGCCGGGCTGGTACTGCTGACGCTCCTGCCGATTATCTTCGGCCCGAAGCTGGTCCCCTACCGCCTGGGCCAGCAACTGCGCCATCCCATCCGCGCGCGGGTTGACTTTACCTGGGAGAACAAGGAAGAATCCGAACGTCTCAGCAAGCGCATCGAGGCAACCTTCCCGCGCTATTACCGCGAAGATCACAACTGGAGCGCGGAGGTATTTGATCCGGTGTATGATCTTTTGGAAAAGGCCTACGAGCTTGCCGCGACCAATGAGCCGATGGAGGAAACCGTCGCCAGCCTCGAAGCATACGCCAAGGAGAACCAGGTCAATGCTTCGCCTGAGGAATGCCGGGAATTAATCCGAGAAATGATGGCCAAGGGCAGGCGGCTTAACTTTTACTGGGATATCGCGGTCCCTCGCAAGAAGATCCTCAATAGCCCGAGCTTCAGCGCCGGGGTGCTCTCCGCGGAGAATTACAAGCGCGAACGTGGCCGGACGATCCGCATCCTGCGCGGCGACCTGGAGGCGCTTTCCTCCCAGGTAGGTATTGACAACGCCCCCATTAATATTGAACAGATGCCGCGGCTCTTGGAGATTAATTTCGAGCAGGAATACGGCCGGTTCAGCGAACCCTTCCGCGAGACCGTCTTGGAAATTATCAATCGCAGGCTAAAGCCCAGCTTGCTGCCGGAAGACGAGCTGTCCCAGCGGGAGCTTGAAACCACCATTAAAACCCAGATTGAAACTGCTGGCAAGGTCGGCAAGGGTACAATTATCATGCCGGCGAACCAGCCGATCAGTTCCGCGGACCTGGTGCGGATCCGCAAGGAAACTGAGGTCTTTGAAGCGCAGAGCGGGAGCCTGGGAACCAGTATCCATCTGCTCGGCATGGGGCTTTTGATCTGTATCGCCACGGCCGGGTATCTACTTTACTTGGTTCGCTTTGAGAAGGAAGTCCTGCGGCGGGAACGCCGCTTGCTGCATGTCTTTATCCTGGCGGTGGTAGTCTTCTGGATCCTGAAGGCTGGCATGGTCGCGGGCTTGCGAGTGAACCTGACGCCGATCGGCCTGGTCGCCGGGGTAGCCGCCATTATCTTCGGCGCGCGCGTCGGCGTCGGCACAACGAGCCTCTTGTGTTTTTCCAGCTTTATCCTGACCGACGCGGATGTCGGCGAGATCATCGCGCTCCTGGGTTCTTCCTGGATTTTCTGCTGCCTCGCGCCGGGAGTTCGCACCCGCAGCGGGATCCTGCGCGCCGGGTTTTACGCTGGCCTGGTCAGCCTCCTCGCCACTTTCCTGTGGCGGAGCGCTTCGGGGACCCTGCTTTCATTTTCCCCGGCAGAGCGTGGCTGGCTGGATTTCCTCTTGTGGATCGGGTTCTACGATACCGCCGCTTGGATCCTCGGGGGGATTGTACTGACAGTCGCCTTGCCGCTCCTGGAACGGTTCCTCGGCGCGTCCACCAACGTTACCCTGCTGGAACTCTCCGACCAGGAGCACCCACTCTTGCGAAAACTCGTGCTGGAAGCC
>JAFGNG010000064.1 GCA_016927125.1 Planctomycetota bacterium
ATTCGCCAGGATGGTCTTCATGCAGGGGAGGATCCTCGAATCCTCAACCATCGGCATGGGGATGAACGGGTTGTTGATCTGGTTATACTGGTAGCAGGCAATGATGTGGGTGTTCTGCCCGCAGAATTTCGAGTATTGCACATAATTGTTGCCGGTCTCTTCAATCCATTGGAGATCCTTGATGGTGGATTGCATCATGGACTGCTTCTGATCCGCTTCCGAGATCAGCCTGCCGCTGTTGCTGGTGCCGGAACCGAAGTTCATGCCGATGCCGGAGGTCGGGAAGCACCGTTCCGTATGGATGCCGTACTGGCGCTCCATCCCGCCCGCGACCGCGGGGAGATCACCCTTAACACGGTAGATCTTCAGGCTCTTGGCCGCCGCCGGTTCGCCGTTGAGGGCATTGAGGATATCAATCGAGTGCGGCCCGGGATCGGCAATATGGAGCCAGCGCAGGGTCTTCATGCCGTCCGTGAGGAGGAATTTCCCGCCCGTCTCGGCGCCCACGCCGCTCTGGCTGTTGGTCCAGACACCTTCGGCTTTGCTGCTGATCACGACCTCGATAATGCGCTTGGCGTCATCGGGATATGCCAGTTCCAGGTAATAAAAACTGCCCGGGTGCTGGAATTCAATCCGGTAGCTGAAGCCTGAGCCGCGCCGGTCGGAGGTGACTTCGCGATAGCTCAACCCTTCTTTCTTCACGATTTTAGGCGTCATTACCCGTTCGGCCACCGGGCCGATCTGCGGCACCGGCATGATCGCTTCTACCGAAGGATGCGGATCCTCCGGGTCATCGAAATTAACCGTGTCTTCCAGTTCCAGATCCAACCCTTCGCGGTAATCACTTCCCGCGATGGTCTCCGAGGTGATTTTGTGCAGAACCATCAGCGGCTCGCGGTGGCGCTTGGCGATCTCGACATTATCATTGCCGGTCAGCTTCAGTGCCAGGGTATAGATCCCGCGTTCCTGGCGGCCAAGGTTGAGCCGGTAGATCAGCGAATCATCTTCCTCTGCAAAGACGGTAACCGCGGCTTTGTCCTGATGAACGCTCAGCCCTTCGCGGTCGGCCTTGGCAAAGTAATAAGTCAGCGTCGGGCGCCTGCTCTTGAGGCCCCGCGGCACATAGACATCTACCAGCATCTCGTCGTTATCGGGATAAAACAGGTCCTTGCGCTTGGGATTTTTGATCACCAGCAGCCCGGTGTAAGCCGGGATGCCGATCTGCCTGGCCCAATTGCGCGTCTGGATCGCCGGCGGGTTTGCCCCCGCCACCTGCTTCCATTCGGAATCATCAAAGCCCACCTGGTTCCACCCCGGGGTTTCATCCAGGCTGTATTTCCACTCCGGCCCCGAGCCAATTTCAATAATCTCCCCGCTCTCCATAATCACCCGCGCTTGGACATATAACGGCGGAGTATAGTTAATCCGGAAACCGTAAAAGGCGAAGCAGTTCTTCCCGGCATGCAAATAAGGGGCAATCTCCACCGGGTCGAGATGGAGCAGGTTCTTCGCGCCCCGGCGCTTGACCAATTCGCCATTGATATAGAAACGGCTGGCAATCTCTTCCTTGTTATACCAGCTTCCCTGGTTGGCATATTGGACATCGGCCACTGCCCGCCAGATTTTGCCTTCGGGAATTTCCACCTCGGTGCGGACATAGCCCTCATACACCGGCTGCTTGAGCTTGAGCCATTCGAGCTCGATCCGGTCGCCTGGTTTGCCTTCAATCACTAGGTCCAGGCCGTCGGGGTTGGCATTGCCGCATTGCAATTTATCAAAGACCAGTTCCTGCCAGTCTCCGGCAAGCGTAGCGGTTTGGGTGTTATCCTGCGCCACGCCGTCCAGCCAGAAGCGCGCCGTCCACTTGCTTTCTCCCGCCACCTGCCTGGCCCGGACATGGACGTGGTTAAGGCAGGGGAAGGTATCCACGATCTCCGCTACCGGTTGTCCTCCCAGGTAGTTGCCCCACCCGAGGACAGCCTTTTTATCAGTGAGGGTAAATACAATTTTGCCGTCTTCAACCGCGAAATCCTCCACATTCTCGGAGGCAGTGAAGTTGGCATTATTATCATTGGCGAAAAAAACCTTTTCGCGATTCTGGAGCGGCAGTTGCATGCCATGCGCGAAGAGGTAATCTGACATTTCAGGGTCTTGATTGAAATAATCAGTGGTCGGTTCTTTAACTTCAGCCGCGCACCCGGATTGGATGAGGCCGGGAATGGATAAAAATATAACTGCGAATAACCATAATTTTCCTCTGCCCGTCGCCATCTCAGTGCCCCTTTCCTGAAATCCAAGAATGTGTTTGAAACGCGGAATATTCTTTATTTCATCAGGTTAATACGCCTGCTTAGGCTATAAGCGCACCCGCAAAATGTCAAGAAATCTTACATTACATAGAAACTAACTGTTCGCGAGAAACTATTATTTCAAAAAAACCAAGTTTTTCCCTGCAATCCTTGCAAAAAAAACCAAACCGGATTAGGATCTCGAATTCAGTGAAGAGGACTTTTGGCGCTCCACCCTAAGGGTAATCATTTTTATTTTAATGAAGCACAAAGGAGAGGTAAGATGGACGGGCAAGGAATTGTCTACGAAGGCGAAGTCAACGAACTGCTTGGCATGGCCATGGGCGGGCTGGGAACTTCAACCCTGGAGATCGATCGCGCCGGCCGCTTCCAGAATGTGAGAGTACAGAATATGTGGATCGGCAAGCTCTGGCCAACCCAGCTCAGCCGTTTCCTGTCTGTCCACACCAGCGCCAAGGGCAAGTCTGTTGGCAAGGTGCTCCAGTTGGAGCATGGCAGCGAGCTTCCCTGCGTTGCCGGCTTGCAGTACGAAGGCAACTTCCCCTTCACCAGAATCGCATACCAGGATAAGGAGCTGCTCTGCGATCTCTCCCTCGAAGCCTTCAGCCCCTTTGTGCCGCATGATGCGGATGCCTCATCATTGCCGCTGGTCTTCTTTAATATGAAATTAAAAAATCCCGGCAAGGAAACCGTCACCGCCGCGGTGGCGCTTTCCTGGAACAATGACATTGCCGCGCAACCCTTCTACAACGGCCTGCCCCCCCAAGGCAACCAGAACTCCTTGCTCGGCGGCAAGCTCACCGGCGTCAAGATGGGCACCCTTTATGAATCCAACAAGGAATCGGAATATCTTCTGGCCTGCATCCCTTCCGAGGGAGTGGAATACGAAGCGGTGGCGGACTGGTGGAAGGGTAAGCCCGGCCGCTGGCTGGGGCCGAATTTCTCCTCCGGCGAGGAAGAGGTTATCAAGCGCTGGGAGGAATACCTGCAGGAGGGCAAGCTGCCTTCCGAGCGGAACGTAGTGGATGAGCTCGGGCAGTTCTCCTACCATATCCCCGTGGGCGCGGTTTCCGGCAAGGTCGAACTGGCTCCCGGCGAAGAAAAGACTGTCCGCTTCGCCCTGGCGTGGTACTTCCCGCACCAGCAGGACAAAACCGGCCACTATATCGGCCACCAGTACGCGGTCCGCTTCCCCGGCGGCACCGAGGAGGTGCTGGACTGGGCGTTGGCGCGCGACGACTACCTGTATGAAAAAAGCGGCTCCTGGCAGAAGCTGATCCTGGACGCCAGCCTGCCGGAGAATACCCGCAAGTATATCCTGAACTCCCTCTACCTCCTGCCGCGGCTGACCTGGTGGATCGCGGACGGCCGCTTCCTGAATTACGAATCGGTCGACTGCCCCCTGGTCAACCCGGTGCCGCTGGAGCTCTATATCATGCCGGCACTCGGGGTCTTCTTCCCGGATCAGCACGCCCTGCTTACCAGGAACATCATTCCGCATCAGTTGCCCTCGGGTGAGATTCCTTCCTTCATGGGGCACATGAGCATGCATGACCTGAAGTACCGCGTCTTCAGCCCCTGGGATGTTTCCACCTATGTCATTTCAACCGCCTGGCAGATCTTCTGGGGTGGGGGCACTGCCACCCATGCCGAGGAGATGTACCCGGTCATCAAGAAGGCGTTGCAATGGGGCAAGACCCTCGACATGGACGATGACGGCGTGCCGGACTGCCACGGCATTGACCAGGCCTGGGATACCTGGCCGATGTTCGGCGCCTCCTGCCTGGTTGCCGACATGTGGATGGTCGCGCTGAAGATCGGCGAGAAGTTGGCGCAGCACTTTAAGGATAAAGACTTTGCCGCCTGGTGCGCCCAGATCTTTAAGCAAGCTGATGACACGGTCGAGTCCCGCCTCTGGAATGGCGAGTATTACGACCTCTATGACGATCCTGAGAACGACCGCCATTCCGATACCTGTTTCATTGACCAGTTCGACGGCCAGACCGTGGCGTACTTCCTCGGCCTTGGGGATGTCCACCCGCGCGAGCAGATCAAAAAGGCGGTCGAGAGTATCTGGAAGCTCAATGTCGAGCCCTGCAAATTCTGCGCCCGCAGCGGCGCCAAGCCCGATGGTTCGAGCGACAACACCAGCATGACTAACAAGCAGTCCAACGTCTTCTCGCCCATCACTATCTCGCCCCTTGGCGCCATTGCCATGCGCGTCGGCAAGGTCAAGGAAGCCATCGAATTAATGGAAGAAGCCTCCACCATCGTTCTTGAGAAGATGCGCGATCCCTGGCATGGCCTCCTGATGTTCGATGCCGATACGGGCGAGCATTTCTACGGCAAGCACTATAGCGATATCCTGATTATCTGGGATATCCTCCACGCCCTTACCGGCTTCAGCGTCAACTGCCTGGATAATGTCATGACCCTCGAGCCGCCGCTGGTTCCGGTCAAGGGCCCGGTGCTGACCAAGCTCTTCTTCGGGCAGGTGTCATTTGAGGATAACAGCGGCAAGGTCCTCTTGGTGATGACCAATACCAACTCGCCGGCTTGCATCAGCCAGCTCAAGGTCAAGTTGCCGGTAGGTGTCAAGGCCAAGGAATGTATCTCCCTGGGTGGTAAGAAAGCTTCAGTCAAGCCGGACAGCGATGGCTACTTTGTCTTTACTGACATCTCCATCGCGCCGGACAATGAGCTCAGGATCGAGTGGAAATAAAATTTTCTAATATAAAGGCTGAACGTATGACTATGCGCAGCGTAAATCTTGACGGCACTTGGCAACTCGGCTGGCAGAACCAGCAGCGTTATCCCGATTACCAGAAGCGCCCGCGCCGGGGATTGATCGACGTCAATGTCCCCGGCGATATCCATCTGGCTCTTTTTGCCGCTGGCAAGATCGGGGATCCGGTGATTGATGATAACAACCGGCGGATTTTCTGGCTCAGTAAGAAAGAGTGGTGGTTCTACCGTGATTTCAAGCTGGACAGTTTTGCCAACCAGGTTATCGAGATGGATTTCCAGGGACTCGATTACGAAGCTGAGGTCTGGCTCAACGGCCGGCACGTGGCGAGCCACCGCAACATGTTCCGCCCGCTGCGGATAGACTTGACCGGCGAAGTCAAGGCCAAGAACAGCATTGCCGTCCGCCTCCTGCCGCACCGTACCGATCTTGCTCGCCTGCCAGAGGGTTCCCAGATGCGCATGACCGGGCGGCCTTATATTGGTTTCCCGGAGGAAGTGCGCACCTCGCGCCCCTGGATGCGCAAGGCGCAATATACCTTCGGCTGGGACTGGACCCAGGCGCTCTATACCTGCGGGATCTGGCGCGGCGTGGAGCTTAAAGTCATGGACAGGCTCGCTATCGAAGACGAGTTCGCCTTTACCCGTTGCGCTGACCAGAAACAAGCGGAGCTGACCTTCCGCTGCCGGAGCCGCTCCTTCATGAAGCTGACCGCCAGCGGGGTTTTAACGGTTGACCTTTACCTCAAGGGCAAGGGCAGGGCGAAGGTGGCAACCTACAGCAAGGAGATCCTCCTCGCGCCCGGCTCCACCGAGCACGAACTCTCCGGAGTTTTGCCCAGTCCCGAACTCTGGTGGCCCCTCGGTTATGGCGAGCAGGCCAGGTATGAAGCCCGCTTCACTATCCAAGCCGA
>JAFGNG010000065.1 GCA_016927125.1 Planctomycetota bacterium
GCTTTTTTTGTAAAATATTTTTGACGAAAAAATAATGAAGTTCTACCCCTGGCAAAGGCCATAATAAAGTTTGACAAACTCTGCCGGATCTCATATATTTGAAATACGGGAATATTCTATCAAATTAACAAAACTGGGGTTTTTGATAGAAGAATTATCACCGCAAATCAATGAAATTATTTTTTATCGGACTATGTCGGCTTATTTTGAGGAGGAGATGCTATGTTATACGCAAGAGTATTTGTAACCTTGGGGATTTGTATTGCTCTGTTAGGCGGGATCGCGATTGCCGCGGATGAAGCTCCTGAAAAAATCCCGTTTACAGCGGGAATGAAGACTCCCGAACCCGGGGAAGGCTACAGCTACTGCCTGAAGACGGAGCCTGCGGTTTACAAAACTGTTACCCATGAAGTTGAATCCGCAAAAGCCTCATCCTATCTTGAACCAGTCCCGGCAGAGTATGAAGAAAAGGATGTAACCATCCTGATCGCACCGGAAAAACGTATCCCCAGGCTGGTGAGTCCCGCGAAATACAAGACGGTTGAAATCAAAGAGCTGGCGCAGTCCGCGAGTGAGGATATCGTGGTGATCCCGGCGGAGTGGAAATGGACTGAAAAGACGGTCGTGGTTCGCGAAGCCCACAAGGACCAGTCCATTGCCCCGGCAACCTATAAGACGGTTTCAGAAACCATCGAGGTCGCCCCGGAACGGTCCACGGTTGCGAGAACCGAATGCGTCAAGGGAATGACCTGTTACGTTAAGGGCGAATGCCCGGCACAGAATATCACCGTCAAGAAGGAAGTCCTGGACATGCCCGAGAAGAAGACCGATATCGACATCCCGGCCCTGACCAAGACTATCCGGATCCGCGAACTGGTGAAGCCTGCTTCCACCAAGACCGTCAAGGTGCCTGAGCAATACCAGACCTATACCAAGCAGGTCCTGGAAGCCCCGGCCGAGTACGCCTATGACACAGTGCCAGCTAAATACAAGACTATCAAGAAGCTGGTCTTGACAAAAGCTGAGACCACCAAGCTGGTTAACCTTCCCGCTAAGACGGAGACCATTACCGAAAAGGTGCTGGATAAACCCGCTTCCATGTACTGGGTCAAGATGCCGCTCAGCAATGTTCCCAAGGTATCACAGGTGCTGAGTAAGTACGAGAGCTTCCCCTGCGCCTCAGCGGAAGCCTTGAGGTAAAATCTTGTTGTATAAAAACCCTCATGCCGCCACCTCTTATCCATTGATAAGAGGCGGTGGCTTTTTTTAGATAGCTTATTTGCCTGAAGTAATAGCGGTTAAACCTCTCCCTCTTTAACCCTTGATTGAAGGGAGTAACAATAATGCCGAAAAGAATACTCTCTGCCCTGGTCATGGCAACGGTCCTGCTGCTGGTTACCGGCATGGCCCTCCCTCAGGGCGCCACTCTGCTCGAAACCTATGGCTCAATTCCCAAGGGCATAGTCCTGGAAGGCGCTGGCGAGAGCATGGAAGAGATCACCGAGGCGGTGTATAACCGCGAGGAAAACAAGTTTCTGCTCAATCAGAAATATGCCTACCGCCTCCCGGTAGAACTGAAGGAATTCGCTATTATCCTTGAGGCAATCAGCCAGGATGACCGCCTGGGAATTTCTTACACCACCACCAAGGACTTTATTACCTTTGGCAAGCTCTCGGATCGTACCGTCGTCGCCAGGAACCTTCTGAAAGCCGACCTGTTTCTGGGAGGAGTAGTGTACGGGATCCAGCGTCAGATCGGGAAACAGGAGCTGCCGGAAAATTATGAGCCGGTAGTAGTCGGCCTGGAGGAGATTAAAACCGCGGTTTGCTTCTCCTTTGTCGATTATATCTTTACCCTTGATCCGAAAAGCCTGGAGTACACCGCCTTCGCTCCCACTATGCATATTACCGTGGTTCCCCTCTCCAAGAAACATGCGGCAGATGGCGGAAATTTGCCTGACCTGGAGCTGTTGGAGAAGGGTGAGGGCTTCGGTAAGAGCTTCGGCGTAGAATGCCAGCCCAATGTGGAGCATATCCTCGCCAACCGCGAGGAATACTTTAAGCTCCCCGTGGTTGCCACTGCGGTCCGGTACGGCGAAGCCGCTGCCTTTGCCCGCCGCTTGCGCGACAGCGGGATAGATCTTGCGGAATTGCTCAAGACTCTCTAACCGAGCAACCAGCGGCGAATTTGCCTAAATAATAATGGAGAAAAACCGCTACTTTCGGTTATAATCCCCGGACCGGCTAGAAGGAAATATATTACTTTATTTTAGGAGTCCAGAATGGGGTTTGGTTTAATCCACGACAAGTGCGACTGGTGTAAGAAGGAAGTCTCCAAATTCAGTGCCGACCGGAGGGTTTTAACCGAGTATAACACGGTCTTCTGTGGTGATGAATGCCTGCAAGGGTTCATGGATAAGTTTGCGGACAACAAATTCACGATGGGTGGTGATACCATTCGCTTGACCCTGGAAGAGCACACCAAGGCCATGGAAGAAAAGGAGAACAAAGAAAAGTAATTAGCCGTGCCGGTCGCTCTGCGCTTCTGTACTGCTTTTGCGATATAAATTCAACCCGCCTGGAAATTATTCCGGCAGGCTATGCCCATAATAGGTTTTCAAAACTATAAAATCATCCCAGTCAACCTTACCGCTGTTGTCAAAATCGCATTCCGGGTTCCAATTCGGTGACGAGGGAGTGGAACTGTAGGCAATGCGCAAGAGGGTAAAATCCTCGAAGTCGACTTTCCAGTCTTTATCCACATCGCCCGGTATCCAGGCAGTTAGCTCCAGGTACTCCGGCGCGCTCCAAACCCCGTAGGTATTCTTGACCCGGTGCGTTAACTGGTAAATCCCCGGGTTGAAGAAGTCGTGGAGAAAAGTCGCGCTGGTAGAGATCGTTTCCGTTCCCAACATCCATTCCCATCCGGTAATGGCGTCACCATCGGGATCATAGCTGCTGGCACTGGAAAAAGCCGCTGTCAAGGGGGTGAAATTAGCCGCGGGGGTAACCTCCGGTACGGCGACCGGGTTATTAAACCGGCTGAGGCTCAGGGTATAGTCAGCAATAGTCTGATTATCCCCGTTTTCATTGATTTTAATGTAATAGGTGCCGGAGGGAAGCGCGGCGCTGCTGTTCCTGGCAATTAGGCTGAAGTTCCCGGTACCACTGTTATCATCGGTTGCAAGTAGGGTGGTTGAACTATCCGGCCCGTAGAGTGAGAGCACGGTATCGTCACTGCCCGGCCCATCAGTTTCAATCTTAACTTCCGTAGATCTCGGCAACGTGAAGGCCACCCAGTCGGGATCGCCGATAGCATGGATGGTGCGGTCCTGGATTTCTCCTACGGTAATGGTATCATACGCGGGAGGCATATTATCCGGTTCATAAACATCCCCGGGTGAAACCACGAAGGAGAAAGTGAAGCTTTCCGAGTAAGAGGGAGCATAGGTTACGGTTAGAGTATATTCCACCAGTTCATTGCGGCTCAAGCCGCTGTCGAGATAAAACCGAAAGGGAGGAGATGGCTCCACGGAGGCAAAGGCGCCAAGGGTTCCGGCGCTGACAGTATCTGGCAGCATAATCATCACATTGGGACTCGAGCAGGAGATATCCACATTGACATTCTCTGCATCCGGGAAGTTTTCATTTACCAGCAGGGGTAGGATTTCCACAGTTTCGCCGATTTCAAGATAGCCGTTGCCATCCCCGCCAACATCGGTAAGGGTAACAGAATCCACAATTACATGAGGTGCCGGCGGTGTCCAGGCGGGATTGAGCATATTGAAGGCGTTCAGCCGGCGGGCCTCTGGCACAAACCCCAGCAGGCCCGGACGATGATCCGCCCGTTCCAGGATGCGGGTCTTTACCTGCAGGTGAGTCAGACCCGTTTCATACCCCCATAAGAGCGCAGCGGCTCCGGCCACATGGGGCGCTGCCGCGGAGGTGCCGCTGCCATAGATATACTCGCCGCCGGGTGCAGTGCTGCGAATTCCGGTGCCGGTAGCGGCAAGGTCAACGCTGGTTAGACCATAATTAGAGGACCAGTTTAACTCGTCATCATCGGTGGTATTTGCGACAGCAATAATATTATCCAGATCAAATGAAGCCGGATAAAACGGGGTGATGTCATTGTCAGACGCGTCATTGCCGGCGGCGGCAATAAAAAGAACGCCGGCCTGGTTGGCTACGGAAATAGCGATTTCTAATTGCGTGGAATAGGGAAATCCACCCCAGGAATTGGAAGTAATCTTGATACCATTATTAGTAGCATAATTAATTGCTTCAATCGCATCGGAATCATATCCAGAGCCGTTGGCATCCAGGAAGCGGAGCGCAACCAGCGAAACCTGCCAGTTTACCCCTGCCCCGCCAATAGCATTGTTTCCAACCGAGCCGACAATCCCGGCGCAGTGGGTCCCGTGACCATGTTCATCCATGGGATCATTATTATCGTTAACAAAATTCCAGCCGTAGACATCATCATTATAACCGTTATGGTCATCATCTCGGTGATTACCTGGAGTTTCACCGGGGTTGGTCCACATATTGGCAGCGAGGTCCGGATGGGTATAGTCGATCCCGGAATCGATTATCGCCACGGCGATGCTGGGATTGCCGGTAGTTATGTCCCACGCCTCGGGCGCGTCAATGTCCGCATCAGGGGTGCCCCCAAGCTGGCCGGTATTATGCAACGCCCACTGGGGCGCGAAATTGGGATCATTGGGAAACAACGCCACGCTCCAGATATAATCCGGTCCAGCGGAACTGATATAAGCAGTTTCGGATTCATAGTTACTGACCGTTTCCTCGATCGCTTCCGGCTCCAGGTATTGCTCAAAAGCAATGAGATACAACCTCGGCGTGTGCAGCTTGCGAAGAATGCTGGTGTTATATTTCTGGCTGATGGTTGCGAGCGCTTCCTCACTGACATCTTCGTGCAGCTTCACAATAATATGGTCCGCGACCATAGCTTCTTGGTTCAGGATTACTTCTTCCCCGCTGGTACTCTGAATTGTAAGCAGGGTTTCATCCGCCCGAACCAGGGGATATTTCAAGCGCTCTTCCCGCAAGATGCGTTTGCGCTTGACGCGGTGCTGGCCATCCGGGACAGATTGCTGGTTGAACAGTACCTGCGCCTGGTTGAATTTTATGAGGTGACTTTTCCTGGGGTTTTCAGGATCGGATTGTGCGCAATCTCCCACAATAAAAAAAAATACCAGCACTGCACAGAAAAAGACTCTCGCTGGATTTCTATTGCATACAACCCCTCCTCCAGGCCAAAAAGCTGGTCTGGTGACGTAATCAGGCAGCTTGCAGCAAGTACAAATTAACTTTAAAGTTATCCAAAAAAACATTGTTGCTACTCCATAAATAGCAAAAAGTCCATTTCCTCCCAAGTTATAGTAATATAACACAGTAATCTCTGTTTTTATGATCTTTTATCGATTCTGTCTGGATTAATCACGAAATGCTGGCGGGAAGGATCAAATGAATGTTA
>JAFGNG010000066.1 GCA_016927125.1 Planctomycetota bacterium
CATTCAATTTGGGGGCAATAATCATATGTAAACTGAAAAGGTTACTGAAGAAAGGAAGCATCAACGCTGAAATAAGAGGATAGTATCCAATAAAAAAAACCTCCCGGTAAGGAAGGAGATTTTATGAGAGATGGTGCCGAAGGTGGGATTCGAACCCACACGAGGTGAACCTCACGGGTTTTTGAAACCCGCGCGTATGCCATTCCGCCACTTCGGCAAGTTATTTTACATGCCGGTTACAGCCTGGGCTGTAACAGCAAGGCAATATTTACATTATTTACTACAGGTGTCAAGAATTTTGTTTCGGGTGCATAAAGGTGTTGGTAAGCGGCTCGAACCTCTCCACGTCGGTCAGGTCCAAGGCCAGCGGAGTAAGGGAAGCGTAACCCGCCTGGATAGCCGAGGCGTCATAGTTCTCTCCCGGGTCCTGCGTGGCGAAGACTCCGTCCATCATATACTCGCCGGGTTCGCCATTGTGGTGGGGGGAAAAGAATTCATCGAATCCGCTGGTGCCGTGCCGGGTAACGGCCAGACCCTTGATCTCGGCCAGCGGCAGGGAGGGAACATTCAGGTTCCAGAGAAACGGCCGCGCCACCCCGTGGCGAAGGTATGATTCCGGGTGTTCACGCCGGTCGCTTTCCTGGGCGAGGGCCAATTTTACCACTTGTTCGGCAAAATGCAGGCAGGCAGTCCAGTCATACTCTCCCGCTTGGATATCGCTGGAGACTGCCAGCGCACTGACCCCTCCGATCACGGCTTCATAAGCCGCGCCAATGGTGCCGGAATACAAGACATTCACCCCGATATTGGGCCCTTGGTTTGGCCCGCTCACCACCAGGGCGGGGGGATTGTTCAGATGGTGGCGTAAGGCAAACTTTACCGCGTCGGCCGGAGTGCCACGGACAGCCAGCCTGGCCACCCCCGCGGGTTTCTCCGCAAGTTCCGTAACCGCGATGGGTTTGCGGAAGGTAATGGCGTGCCCGACCCCGCTCTGTTCCTCTTCCGGGGCGCTGATCATGACCTCATCAAACTGTTGCAGCATCTGTGCCAGAAGGTAGAGGCCGGGCGCCTCAATGCCATCATCATTGGTCAGCAGGATAGTCATGCGCGTGACGCCTATCTTTACAGAAGCAGAATGGTCGCCATGGTGAGATAGATAGTCTGGGTCGTAATATCAATCACCACGGTTACGAAGGGCCCGGCGGCAATCGCGGGGTCAAATCCCAGGCGGTGGCAGAACAAGGGCGCCAGGGTGCCGATTGCCGCCGCCACCAGGATGCCGGAAGAGACGGCCAGCGCCAGCACCCCGCAAAACCTCATCAAGTGGGTTATGCCGGCAGTCTCGGCCTCTTGGGCGCTCAGTTGCCCGAGAAAGAAATGCGCCGCCAGGCTGATCACCACGGCATAGACCAGGCCGATAATCAGGCCGACCGTCATTTCCCGCTTTAGGAGCCAGAAGAGATTCTTAAAAGCCACCTCGCCAACCGCCAGGCCGCGCACCGTTATGGTTGAGGACTGGATGCCCACGTTTCCGCTCAAACCCGCGATCAAGGGGATAAAAAAGACCAACGGCACAATTTGTTCCCAGGTTGGTTGGAAGGAGGAGAGGATCACCGCCAGCCCCAGCCCGCCAACCACCGTCGTTGTCAACCACGGCAAACGTTTATAAGCGCGCGACAAAACCCCTTCCAGGAGGGGTTCATCCGCGCCAATGCCGGCCAGGCGATAGATATCCTCTTCCGCCTCGTCTTCCAGGATTTCCATCACATCGTCATAGGTGATGATGCCCAGCAGGTGCAGGTCATTGCCGACGACCGGCAAGATTTTGAGGTTATACTTCTCCATCATGTGCGCGGCGATTTCCTGGTCGCGATCCGCATGGATAAAGATCACCGCCGACTCCATCAATTTTTGGACCGTGGTCTGCGGCGGGGCAGAGATCAACTGCTGCATCTCCAGGGTGCCAAGCAGCAGGCCATGGGCGTCAACCACCAGGATGTCATGCAGGTTTTCGATATCAGGATCCTGTTTCTTCGCCGCGTCCAGCGCCTGGGCTACGGTCAGGCTGGGGGAGATGGCGAAATACTCGGTGTTCATAATCCGGCCGGCAGTCTCCGGCTGGAAGGTGCGCAACTCGCGGATATCATCGGCGCGCTCATCCTCGACGTGGTGCAGAACCGCGCGCGCGCGGGCTTCATCAACATAATCCAGCGTCTCGGCCGCTTCGTCCGGGGGCATGTGCTCGATGATAGAGGCCAGCTCTTTATCCGGGAGGATCTCGATGAGATCCTCTTTCTGTTCATCGCTGACCTCGGACAAGACCTCCGCGGTTTCTTCGGTATTCAAGAGATCCATGACCGTGGCGATGTGCTCGTCCGGGAAGGTATCCAGCAGGTCGGCCAGGTCGGCGGCGTGGATATCCGACACGGTGGCGAGCAGGGCTTCCCGATCAGCGCCGGATTTCAGGAGCGCGACCAACTCGGCGCGGACCTCTTCATCCTTGCTGGAGAAAGCATCGCTTTCGCCTTTGCCCAGGAGATCAGGGTTGAATTTAGAGGTCATAAGGAGTCTCAATCTTCAAAATAACAAACCGGCGAAGCCCGAAGAAAGCTGCCTCCAAGTATAGGAAATCCCGGCGGGCTGTCAATTGAGCAGTGCGGGGGAGGTCAGCACAGGAAACCCCCAGGTGTGAACACTTAATCTTCAAGAACAAACCCAAACTATCAATTATCAGGTATAGTTTTGATCCATCGCTCTCCGCCGATTCTATCAAAGTAGCATATATATGGCAGATCGTCTTTGAACTTAATCAGGAAATTACCTGGAGAATCTTCAAGAATAATCCTTTCTCCAAAATAATTATGGGGGGGATCATATCCTTTTTCTAATGGCTCTTTATTTAACTTAGTAAGAAGCAACTCTTCTATTTGTTTTTTTTCCATTGATGGTTTTATCCCAAGAGTTTGTGCTACTGGGATCAATTTGGAATTTTTCCAGACACTCCCGGTAAAATTAAACATGTTAAAATAGAAACGACTCCCTTGAATTCGAAATTCTTCTGTTGGCCATGCGGCATACATCAACAAACAACAAATTATCAAAGAGACGATTATCTTTGGCATAGTTTTTAAATAGTATTTCCTTCTTTCTTCTTTATTAATTTTCAGCTCCTTGAATTTCATTATTCCTGCGATAATCAATAGGAGAGGCAGGCCCGCACAGAAAATAGTTATCACAGAATAAAGCGCACCCTGACGGCTGAAAAGCAATTGGCGGTATGGTTCTGTCCTTCTCGTGAAGTCGAAATACAAATCATCCGCCATATTTTTAGGTGCAATTGTACCAGAGAGCTTGGTTAGGATGCAGTCGGTCCATAGGTGCGGGATAATGTTCGGATGGCCAAGATCTTGGCCATAAGTTTGACCCTTACAATAATATGGCAGGGTATAGGCTGAAGATTTGTCCGGTGCGTAATTAACTGACAGGTATCTGTCCGCAAATTCCGTCTGTAATAATGGCGAACTAACCTGTCGGTCAGCAACAACGAAAATCTCAAAATATGGCTCCGATTTCGCCAGAGCGGTCAGTTTCATAGGATAGACCGGCTTGTCACATGGGAATTTGAAAAGTAGGGGGTGCGGCACGCTTAGGCCGCCATCTTTTCGTAAGAGCTTGGCCACGCAGAAAACCCAGTCATTTTTAATATAGTCTGCAGTGATTGTTTGCGCTTCCTGGTTTAAGGGAGTGAATTCATTCGCAACCAGCCAGTCATTCAGAACCTGAGGATTATCTGCCTTGAGAGAGGAAATCTCATAAGAGCCAACTTCAGTTTGTTGGATTACTTCTACTCCGCTGGGATCAGTTGTTACACTCCGAGAGCCGCCGCCTAAAGCAGGCATTAATAATCCCAAAAAGACAAGTATTAATGAAACATATAAAAGGCCTTCAATAGTGTAACCACTCAAAAACTTAAACCAGATAATTAATGATAAAACTAAAAATAGTAATGGGCCAAAGAGATGAAAATCATGGATAATCTCGGGCTGAATACAGAAGGAGAGGGTTTTAAGCGTTCCCGGGGTCACCTTTTTGATCTCTGTCGGCGCGGCCGGCAAGGGCACCACCCAGGCGAGGTTGGGGGAGGCAGTATCAACCGCGGATTCAATGATCAGGGTTTCCTCGCCATCGCGAAAAGAGATCAAAGCCTTTTGCGAAGGAATCTTTGCATAGTCTACATAAGCTTTTTCCGGAATGTAAACGCCATCGGCCAGCACCTGGGCGGTAAAGCCAAATCCGATTAGGCCAACAATAAAATATGAAAATGCTGTACGCAAAGAAGTCATCTTTTTCCTCCCGCTAATTGTAGGTGCTGCCTGCCAGACAGGATGTAGCTATTAATTATGAAAGATATATAAGTTTAGGCGGTTTTGCCAATGTTTTTTTATGACATCTTTGGATCATGCTCAATCTTTGAATAATCTCATTTCTTTCTGGTCATCCTCCGGTTTTATGGTAGGATGTTCTGAACTCCCGGCAGGGGGCGCCCCCGAGTGGACTGCGCGCCGCGCCTGCCTTTCTCTTGACTTGAGGATATAAGCATGAGCGCCAGTGACAAGGTTGAAATCCAAGTTGACATGAAAAACCTGTACCGCGAGGAAAATTACACGGATCTCAAGGTCGCTTCGATTCGTTGTCTGACCCCGATCAAGGCGGACGGCTCGGTGGACGAAAGCCGCGAAACCATCTACATGGGGCAGACGCACATCATGTCGCACGCGGGCCCGCTGCCGGTGCAGACCGAACTCGACGCCAAAACCCTGGAAGAAGCAATGCGGCAATTCCCCGAGGCGATCAAGAAGGCGGTCGACAAGCTGATCGAGGAAGCCAAGGAATACCAGCGCCAGGAAGCCTCGCGGATTGTCGTCCCCGACGCCAAGCCGGGCGGTAAGATCCAGATTTAACTATTTACTAGGATTGATCAAAAAATAAACCTCGCTTGAGAATCGGGCGAGGTTTTTTTAATTACCTAAGCTAAGGATTTGAATGGGAGTGTTCTTCCCCCTCTCCCTTTGGGAGAGGGTCGGGGTGTGGGAGATTTTTACCGCTTTCCCTCCCCTCTATCCCCTCCCGGAGGGAAGGGGAATCTAGTAAAGATGATCAGAGCTGTAGTTGCACGCTTACTTCCGGTACAAGCCCTTCTCCAGAATATAATCCAGCACCGTTTCCGGCAGCATGGAGAGGAGCTTGGTAATACGGTCACTCATCCCGTTGGCGACATACGCGCGCGTGCCAGTGCTGGAAATGTCGCGCGGGGGCAGTTCCAGAAACCCCTCTGCCAACAATTCCGCATATTGATGGATGCTTGGGTCCAGGATTTTCTGGAAGGCCTGGGCGGTTTCGTCATTATCAGGATGGAAATCCGAACCCGGGCGCGTGGCGACTATCGGGCGGCCGAGGCGGAGCACCTCCCCCGCTTCTTTCCAGAAGTGGAGCTGTGGTAGCATATCCGCGCCGAAGATGATGCGGAAGCGGATCGCGGGGAATAATTTCCCCAATTCGCGAAGGGTGTCGATGGTATAGCTTACTCCGCCGCGGTCAAGTTCGAGGGTAGAGATTTCAAATTCCGGGTTGTCCGCAATGGCCAGGCGAAGCATGGCCAGGCGATCCTCAACCGGGGCGATGTCTGTAGTGGCTTTGTGCGGGGGGATGCTGGTGGGGACGAAAAGGACTTTTTTCAGCTTGAATTCCTGGCGGGCGTAATGGGCCAGGTGCAGGTGTCCCTTGTGGATAGGATCGAAGGTGCCGCCGAGGAGGCCGATGGTTTCCGGCAGCTCCGGTGAGTTTAAATTATGTGCTTCGGGTTCGTTCATCCACGCTCTCCATCTATCCAGTCAAGGCAGACAGCATATCCCCAATCGTAATTTAGGTCAAGGACGGGTTTTAATGCTCTGCGAAACATTGACTTTGACGCCCCGATATAAAAAATGATTATAGGCCGGTTCAACCGGGTTATCAGCGGTGCGCAGGCAATTGCATACTTAAAAAGATTTAAAGGAAAAGGGATGGCGGAATTAGAGGTGATCGAAGGCGTAAAGGCGGGCGCGCGCTACCCGGTAGACGGGGTCGCCATGATCGGCCGCAGCCTGACCAACAGCATCTGCCTTCCCGACAAGAGCGCCAGCCGCCAACATGCCCGCATCCTGGACCGGAACGGCGATTTCTTTCTGGAAGACATGAAAAGCGCTAATGGTACCTACCTCTGCGGCCAGGCCATTCCCGTCGGCAAGCAGGTGGCACTCTATGATGGCGACGAGGTGAAGATTTGTTCCACGAGGATGATCTTC
>JAFGNG010000067.1 GCA_016927125.1 Planctomycetota bacterium
CGATGTCCTGGTGATTGATGCCGGCGGCAACCCTCCCGCCATCTGGGGAGCCTGCGCCACCCAGAGCGCTATTGGCCGCAAGCTTGCTGGGGTAGTGATTAATGGCTATGTCCGTGATATTGATGAGATTCGCGAAATGAATCTCCCGGTATTTGCCTGCGGGATAGTGCCAAACGCGGGTGAACCGAAGGGTTTTGGAGAAATCGGCTCCCCCCTCTCCTTCGGCGGGCAGGCGATCCGGACCGGCGACTGGCTGCTCGGCGACGGCTGCGGGGTAGTGGTCATGAAGAAGGAACAAGCGGTGGAATATGCCAACCGCGGCCAGGATGTGATGGAAACCGAAAACCGAATCCACGCCGAAATCGCCCAGGGCAGCACCCTGGGTAAGGTTGCACAGCTCCTGCGTTGGGAGAAAAAATAGCTTGAGAGTATGCAGGCGCAACTGTTTAATTATATAAGTAGGTGTTGCCTTGCGGAGTCCGTGGAATTATTCAACCTGCGGATTCTAAAAAGGCAACCCCAGAATGGCAAATGTGTTAACTATCAACAACTCATTACCTTGCCGCCCGATTTATCGCCTTGGTTACAGGCGAAGTAATTCTTTGCCTCCGGAGATGCAACTATGTTTATATGTGAGATTTGCAAGAAGCGCCCGGCCACAGTCCACCTGACTGATATTCATAATAATGAAAAGAAGGAATTGCACCTTTGCCAGGATTGCGCCGAGAAGAAAGGCATTGCCTTTCATACTAACTTCTCGCTGCCGGATATGCTCGCGGGCTTGAGCAAAAAGAAGAGCGCGGCTTCTGATTCCAGCCTCGACTGCCCCGAGTGCGGCCTCAGCTATAATGAGTTCCAGGCACGCGGCCGGCTGGGTTGCCCGCATGACTACCAGGCCTTTCATGAAGAGCTGATGCCGATGATCGAACGGATTCACGGCAAAACCCAGCACGTCGGCAAGAGCATTGCCGCTAACAAGGCTTCAGCTAGGCAGAAGGAAATCCTCAATTTGCAGCGCAAGATGCGCGCCGCCGTGGAGCGGGAAGCGTATGAAGAAGCCGCGGAGCTTCGCGACACTATCAACCGCATGAAACAAAGGCTCGATGATGAAGATTGATGACATGCTGCTCTCAACCGGGGAATGGCTGAAGGGCCTCGGCCCGATGTCGGACATCGTGATCTCCAGCCGGGTGCGCCTGGCGCGCAACCTGGCCCATCATCGCTTTCCCATGTCAGCCTCCGAGGAGGAAAAAATCGAGATCCGCCGCAATATCCAGCAGGTCATCGAACGCACCAAGATGGGCAAGGACCTGTCCAATATAGATCTTGAAGCCCTCTCGCCGCTCGACTGCCGTTTCCTGGTTGAACGCCACCTGATCAGCCGCGAACACGAGGAGGCCCAAGGCGCCCGGAGCGTGGCTATGCGGGAGGATGAAACCATCTCCGTAATGATCAATGAAGAGGATCACCTCCGCCTGCAAGCCTTGAAAAGCGGGCTGCAACTGGAGGCCGCCTGGCATGCGATCGATAAGTTCGACACCGAGCTTTCCTCTTTTCTGCAATTCGCTTACGATGACCGGCTGGGTTTCCTGACCGCCTGTCCCACCAATGTCGGCACCGGGCTGCGCGCTTCGGTAATGCTCCACCTGCCCGCGCTGGTCATGACCCGGCATATTGAAAAGGCCTTCCGCGCCATCGTCAAGCTGAACCTGGCTGTACGCGGCCTTTACGGGGAAGGCACCGAGGCGCATGGCGACTTTTACCAGATTAGCAACCAGGTTACGATCGGCCGCGGCGAGGATGATATCCTGACCGACCTGCGGGGCGTAATCGACCAGGTGGTGGCATACGAAGACTCCGCCCGCAAGAAGCTTCTCGAGGAGGAGTCTGTCAAACTGCAGGATCGGATCTGGCGCAGCCATGCGATCTTGGCTAATGCTCATATTATCTCCTCCGAGGAGGTCATGCGCCATCTCTCCAACATCCGCCTCGGGATCCACCTCAAGATCCTCAAGGACATTGAGACGCCGATTCTCAACAAGATGTTTATCTTTTCACAACCGGCGCATCTGCAGAAACTGGAGGGGAAGGAGCTGGCCGCCGATGAACGGGATATCGTCCGCGCCTCTCTCATTCGCAGGCACATGAAGGCTACCGCATAGGGGAACTTGGGTATTATATTATGGAGTGATTCCGGTTTTTAAGATCGCGCCCACAAGGGTTGACAACAGAGATATTTTTTCAGCCGGATGAGTCGAATACAAAAAGGGAAAAGCATGTTTGAAAAATTTACCGATCGTGCGCGCAAGGTTATCCGCCTCGCGCGTCAGGAAGCCGAGCGGCTGGGACATGAATTCATCGGCACCGAGCATATCCTCCTGGGGCTAGTGAAAGAAGGTTCCGGGGTAGCGGCCAATGTCCTGGAAAACCTTAATATTGATCTCGAAAAGGTGCGGCTCGAGGTTGAGAAGTACGTCTCCGCCTCCACCGAGACCATGTCCAGCGCCACCTCCCTGCCCTTCACGCCCAAGGCGAAGAAGGTGCTGGAGTTCGCCATGGACGAGGCCCGCAGCCTGGAACATAATTACATCGGCACCGAACACCTGCTTTTAGGGTTGCTGCGCGAACAGGAAGGCATGGCTGCGCAGGTGCTCCTGAACCTGAATATCAAGCTCGAAGATGTCCGGGCCGAAGTCATGGACCTCTTGGGCGCCGAACCTATGACCGAGCAGCAGCAGGCCGAGGCCAGCAGTGCGCCTTCTTCGGAGAGCACCACACCCGCGCTCGATTCCTTCGGCCGTGACCTCACCGAACTTGCCCGGGAAGGCAAGCTCGACCCGGTTATTGGTCGCGAGAAGGAGATTGAACGCCTGCAGCAGATCCTCGCCCGCCGGAGCAAGAATAACCCCGTTCTCCTGGGAGAAGCCGGCGTGGGCAAGACCGCGATTGTCGAAGGTTTCGCGCAAGAGGTGGTCAGCGGCAATGTTCCCGAGATTCTCCTCAACAAGCGCCTCGTCGTTCTCGACCTGGCGATGATGGTCGCCGGCACCAAGTACCGCGGCCAGTTCGAGGAGCGCATCAAGGCGGTCTTGAATGAAGTGCGCCGCGCGCGCAATGTCATCCTCTTCGTTGACGAACTGCATACCCTCGTCGGCGCCGGGGGCGCGGAAGGCTCCATCGACGCTTCCAACGTGATGAAGCCCGCGCTCTCTCGCGGGGAGGTGCAGTGCATC
>JAFGNG010000068.1 GCA_016927125.1 Planctomycetota bacterium
CCTTGAGGGGGAGGGGGATGCTGGGCGCGGCGGCGGTAACAATAATGCGGTCAAAGGGCGCTTCCTCCGGCACGCCAACCGTACCATCACCCACAAAAAACTCCACGTTCGCATCCAATTCCAGCTCTTGCAGGATAGTTGAAGCCCGCTCGGTCAGGTCTTCATGGCGTTCAATTGTATATACCTGGCAGCCGAGAACGGCGAGGATCGCGGTCTGGTAGCCGCTGCCGGTGCCAACCTCCAGAACCCGCATACCCTCGCTAACCCTAAGCTCTTGTGTCATATAAGCCACTACATAGGGTTGGCTGATAGTCTGCCCGCAGCCGATATGCACCGGATGGTCGGCGTAGGCCTGGCCGTGGTAGCTGGCATCAATGAATTTATGGCGTTCAACCGCCAGAAAGGCCTCCAGGACGCGTTCATCCACAATATCCCGCGCTTGAAGCTGGTTTTTGACCATTTCTGCGCGTTGAGTCTCAAAATCTGTGTTTTTTTTAAACCAGCTCATGGGATAATGCCTGATATATCATTCTGCTTGCTGTTTTGTATTTTCCGCAATGCCATGCCGTTTCTCAATGGCTTTTATGGCTTTTTCCGCTAAACGCACAACTAAGGGATCTTCGTTAACTAATAAAGCTTGCAAAACTGGAATTGCATCAGGTCGGCCGATTTCTTCGCATTTCACAATTGCTTTATATTCATGCAAATATAGAAAATCTCCTTGGCCCGGCCATTCTTCATCCTGTCCTTCAGCCATATCCTGATTAGCTTCTTGGGAATTTTTTATAAAATTCAAATTCTTCAGAACATCTTCTTGTTCATCCTCAGCGTTTAAAACTGAATTCCAAGCAGCGCGTTGCGCAAGCATTTGCCCGGGATAATCTATGGCGCTTAGAGCTTTTTTAAAGCTTTGAATTGGAATTTCAAAGAGTGCAATTGTATTAGCATTAAAAGATTGGTTTTGATAAGCACTTCGAACCAGCTTCTCTCGGGTTCTCAAACATTCTTTCCTCAGCGCTTGGTTCCCAGTTTTCTCAGCATGGCTCTGTCGTCTTTCAGCAATTTCACTTTCAAAGGAATCTGAAACCAGAATTGTAAGTAAGCTGTTATTATCCTGTTTCACTTTTTTGATAAAGATATTCAAATCTGCACAAAGGTTGATAAAGTCATCAGCATTCCCAGTTTTCATTAACTGGTTTAAATTCATACATGCGCGCCTGAAAGCGTTTGCAATGATTGGCATGGAATTAAAAGGATTGTAGCCGTCTTTAGTTAAGGCGCCAAACCTCTTCCATGACTCGGCAAGTTGAGCTTCCCGCTTATAATTATTATAACTCTTGAATTCGCTCTTTTGAACTGCGTCATGAAGAATTTTCAGCTCGTTCTCACTAAGCGCGGGTCTTTCAACTTCCTCTTTGATTTTTAGGAGATCTAAAAATGTGTTTTCAGGATCGTGAGCCTGGATTTCTGCCAGCTTTTTATTGAATACCTGCAACTCACGCTCAGAAAGATCATCTATGTCTGTAGACTTGAATAAAAAGGCAATTACCTGTAATTCCTGGTGGTTTGGAAAGCTTTCAGCAAGGGATTGCATTAAACGGGGCTTATATCTGCTCAGCAGCAATGCCAGGGTGATCTTTTCCTCCACGTCCTCGCTGGCGGTATAATCCTCCATCAGTCCCACATATTTATTAAGGGTGAATAACACTGACAGCTCTTTGGTCTTTCGGATAATCGGATCATGGCTCATCGGAGTGACAAAAAGATCTGATAAATCGATTGAAAACGACTCGGTTTCCTGCTTTTCTGTTTCAGGTTTGTAGAACTGCGGCCGAACATTTTTATATGCATAATCGTAAGCCCTGATTAGTTCTGTGATATCAGGGTTGACTCTGCCAAATAGCTGTCTGCAAGTCTCTGTAAGCAGGATAGCGCTATTGCATTTTGGCTCTAATGCTACGACTTCTTTGAATTTGACTGAGGCCTCATAGAAAGCATCATTTTCAAAATCAATACAGGCAAGGAAATAAAGAGGGAAGGGTTGTTCAGTTTCGACCAGGGACTCTTTGAGTAGCTCTTCCGCTTCAGCATACTTGCCTTCAGCATAAGCATAAAGACCCTGAATATCTTTTTCCGAGACTGGTATGCTGTCATCTAAATTATCATTCTTCAGAATATCCAAGGCTTTAATTAATCCCATAGGTTCTGTCGCATTTTTATTCTCTGGATCATCGCCAGCATCAATGACAAGCTGCTTAAATTTTTCCTGTACCTCAGTAATTTTTGAATTGAGTACTTGTTGTGCAATTTCTGCAGCAATTTTACTTTCTTCTAATAGATTCCCCTCTGCTTGCCTGGATTCTGCTGCGTTTAGAGTAAAGATGCTGAAAACAACAAAGAGCATAAGTCCTATGATGAAAATTCGGTTTCGCATCATTTGCTCCTTGAGTGGAATTGATTAATGATAAGAAATATTATTTCACCTTCTGGGGGCGTTTTTCAAGGAGTTTGCGGCCTACCATGTAGAAGAAGCGGATAGTATCACGGCAGGGTTGGATCTTGCTGGCCTCATCACCGTAGACTGTGCTGATATAGACAGAGCGGATCTCGAAGCCCATCCGCCCGGCCTGGATCAGCATCTCGCTCTCAAAATCGAAGCCAATGGACTTGACCCTCGGCGCAATTGCCTTCCAGACCTCGGTGCTGATGAGTCTGTAGCCGTTCTGGGTGTCTGGAATTGCATTTTTAGCAAGTTTCGAGACCAGCCATGACATAAAAAGGTTGGTGTTTTTCCTGAGCCACGGCATCTTTTCCAGGTCATCCATGCGATTACCGACAATGACATCCGCGCCCTCCTGCCATTCAGCCAAGAAGGGGGGCATCTCCTCCGGCAGGTGCTGGCCATCAGCATCGAGGGTAATTGCGGCGGAATAGCCGTTCACCAGCGCCCAATCTAGCCCATCGCGGAGGGATTGCCCCTTGCCCGCGTTCTGGGCGTGGAACAGCACCATTGCGCCAGCCTGTCTGGCTACATGAGTAGTATTATCCTGCGAGCCATCATCAACCACAAGGACAGTATCGACATGCAAGAGCGCACCCTCGATTACCGGGGTAATGCGGGCAGCTTCATTATAAGCGGGGATGACGGCGCAAACCTTCACAGGAATTCCTTTAGCTATTATTAATTTACTTTATCCATGATCCCCAGAGGCGTCCAAGTTTCTTCCCAGACGCGGTAAAAAACCGTCCATTCCTCGGGGTGCCAACGGATGGCTTCCTCCACCTTCTTGGCATACCCCTGAATCATGGTATGCACCTTTTCATCTTTCGTCCCGGATGCAGGCACCGGGATTGGCGGCTCGAAGGTGACAGTGAAATTATCATTCGTCCGCCGCAGGACAAAACCGGGGATGATCGGCGCACCGGTCGCAATGGCGAAGCGCGCCGGACCCTGGGGAAAGCAGCAGGGTTTACCGAAAAAATCGATGGTAACGCCATGCTGGGAGGGATCCCGGTCGCCGAGGATACAGACAATCTCGTTGCGCTTGAGCGCCCGCATCACTTGCAAGGGGGCATCCTGAGTAGGGATAACGTTAATGTCCATATGCGCGCGTTCGCGGACAAAGAGGTCGTTCGCCTTGGCATAGGTATGCGGCTCGGTGACAACATTTACAGTATAACCGACATATTTCCGCATGGCTGCCGCGCCCATCTCCCAGTTGGAAAGGTGGGCTGAAAGAATAATACAGCCCTTGCCGGCAGCCAGCGCGGCATCGATATACTCCTTGCCCCGGATGGCGGTATGAACTTCAAAAAACCGTTTGTCAAAAAGCCGGAAGCGGAAGAATTCCGCCAGGTATTTGCCGAAGTTGCGGAAGATCCAGCGGGTTTCATAGGCAATGCGTTTTTCAGAGGCGCCGGGAAGAATCTGGCGCAGGTTAGCCTTGACCGCATCTCTGCCATGTTTGTCCACCGCCCAGTTGATATCCGCCAGCCGGAGCGCCACCCAATAGAGAAAGCGTATCGGCAGGGTAAGGGAGAGGCAGATAATCCCCTTGTAACTGAGATATTTAAGATATCTTTTCATAGCAATATAAAATCCCAACCAGGATTGTGGTTTCAAGAAGTCCAATATTAGATATCTTTGTTTGCGCTCGATCTGCCCTCAATTACCAGACCGCGGCTGCCAGGCAGTATCCCCGGAGTAATCCTCATTATCCATGTCGCTGCTATTGTCCCGATGGGACAGCTCTTCCTCGGAATACAATTCCTTGAGGTACTTCGCCAGAACCTGCACCGTGGGACCGTAGCGGTCATGATACATGTAATATTCCAGATCATAACCCAGTTCAGTCGCATCCTGATAACGTTTTTTCAAGCTCCTCTGGAGAGATTTTATCAAAATATTGACCACCTCCTCGGGAATATCTTTGCGGTATTCGCGGGGATCGGGGATCGGGTGGGTCTTGACCCGTTCCAGGGTTTCATTGACATCATCCACCTCAAAGGGGTTGATATCCGTTAAGAGTTCGTACAGGACAATCCCGAGGCTGAAGATATCGCTGCGAGCGTCGGTAACCTGGTAGTCGGCCTGCTCCGGGCTCATGAATTCCACCTTGCCCATCAGGACCTCGCCTTCCTGCTGGTCCATGAAGTTCCTCGCCTTGGCCACGCCGAAATCGGTCAAGCGGACGGTTCCTTCCTTGCTGATCAGGATATTCTTTGGAGAAACGTCACGATGGACAATCCCCAGCGGGGTGCCGTCCTCACCGCATTTAGCGTGCGCGTATTCCAGCCCCCGGCAGATCCGCGACGCAATAAAGCAACCCATTTCAATCGGCACCGGGCGACCACACTCGCGGTGGCGCAGCAGGAAACTTTCCAAGTTGATGCCGTCCATGTATTCCATGGCGATGTAGTACATGCCGTTGATATCACGGCCGAGCTGGTAGATCTGCACAATGTTTTCGTGGACAAGGTTGGCGACGAGCTTGGCCTCGCCGATAAACATGTCGACGAACTCTTTGTTGTCGGAATACTTGGGCAGAATGGCCTTGATTACCATGGTCTTGACAAAACCCTCAGCGCCGTACTGTTGGGCCTCGTAGATGGTCCCCATGCCGCCCTGGGCAATCTTGCGCATCAAGCGGTAATTATTGGCGCCCCGAATGATTCCGTAATCTTTGCCGCGATTGTTGTTCATGCACATATCCTTTGATGTCGATCCAGATAAGGCTTAGAAAGTTTATCCTAATAAAAAATTTTATCGGCCTTCCCGTAAACGTTCGCCGGAACGGCTGTCAAGGTTTTCATTGGCTTCGAACTTGGCGATCACCGCTTCCACATCATATGCCACGCGGTGAAAGGTAACGCCATCGTCGGTAACGGTGGCATAACAGGAGCGGGGATCGCGGTCCCGGGGCTGTCCGACGGAGGAAACATTGATAATCAATTTTTCATCGGGCTCAAATTCGTAGGACATGCCGATTTCTTCGGGGGTGTAAAAGCGCGGCTCCTCGGTAATAATGCCGGGGCGGTGCGTATGGCCGACGTAGACATTGCGCGCAATCATGGCCATAATAGAAAAAATCTTCTCTTTCGCGTAATGCGCATCATCCGAGAGAATATATTCAAAGATATTGTCTCTCGGAGAGGCATGCACCAGGAGATCCTTGCCAAGCATGTGGCGTTCCGGCAGGCTTTTCAGCCAGTCCCACCTTTCTTGCTTGCGCCCGTCGGGAAGCAATCCCGGCTCCATTATTCTGCGGGTATATTCTATGGAGCCGGCGGCAATCCGGTTAAAACCCAGCGGGGCATTTAAGAGGGCATGATCATGATTTCCCAGGAGGGTAGTTTTGCACCTGAGGCTAAGAAGATCGGCACATTCCTCTGGATTTGGCCCGTATCCGACGACATCTCCCAGGCAGATAACCTCTTCCACATCTCCCTGCTCATCAATATGGGCAAAGACAGCTTCCAGAGCTTCAAGATTACCATGGATGTCGGAGATCAGGGCTATTTTCACAAAACTGCCTTTCCAGGGATAATACTATTGATAAAACATTTCTCAAAGAGATTTTAATGACCAGTAATCGGCTGGAATGCCAAGAATATGAAAACTTAAATTGATTCTGTAAAAAAATCAAGTGAAAAGGACAGGGGATTGCTGAGGCGGGTTCATCCCTTGTAGATATTGGTTTCCAGCATCCAGGAACGCTCCGTCCAATTGCTGCCGAGATTGGTGTCATTCGCGATCATGGAATTAGCAGCATAAACCTTGGCATCGAGGTTATCGATATGGTGCAAGGCCAGGGCCTCGGGAGTCTTCGGCAATACCGGGGAGCCATACTCATACCTGCCGTGGTGGGAAAGAATGAGGTGGTAGATCAGCGCTCGCTTTTCGCGCGGGAAATCAAGCAGGCTGGCCAGGCGGTCCTCGATCATCAGCACCCCTTGGATCAAATGCCCCATCAGGCTGCCTTCGTCGGTATACTCGATGGTTACCCCGGCTTGCATTTCTTCGACCTTGCCGAGATCGTGGAAGATTGCCCCGGTGATGAGGAGGTCCCGGTTGAGCTGCGGGGTCAGCTTACAATACTGCTCGCAGATTTTAAGCAGGCTGATCGTGTGTTCCAGTAATCCTCCGGCATATGCGTGGTGGTTGCCACGCGCGGCGGGGGCGCCCTGGAAGCGCTTGAGGAACTCCTCGTCATCAAAGAAGAGGTGGAGGAGGGCGGAGTAATCTGGATCCTCCACGCCGGCGATATACTGCTGCAGCTCCAGGGTAAGCTGGTCGACTTCACAGGGGGTCTGAACAATCAACTCGGAGAGATCGGCTTCACCCTCTTCCGCTGGTCGCAGGCGGATTATTTTAACTTGCAGGGTCCCCTGGTAAGACTCCACCACCCCGCGGACCTTCAGGACTTCTACATTGGCGATATCCTGGTACTGCTCCGCAATATCAATATACTTGTCCTCGGTCTTGCTCCAGGCATTGGCAGCAATACTGCCAGAGGCATCACCGAGGGTCAAGCGGATGTATTGCCCGCCCTTACGGGTTTCGCGCAAGCTGGAGTCCTTCCGGGCGTAGCAACCTTCAACCTGCTGCCCCTCGAGTAATTCTTTGATCTTCTGGTGTTCCATCTTTATGCCTTCCACATCGATTGCTCCGGGATCAGGTATCCCAGTCCTCCTGGAGCGAGCTGATCAGTTCTTCCTTCATGACGGTGGCGGTGCCGACCTTGCCGACGGCAATCCCGGCGGCCCGATTGGCCAGCACTGAAGCCTCGTGTAAATTTACTCCGGCTGCGAGGGCTAAGCTCAGGACCGCCACCACCGTGTCGCCCGCGCCGGTGACATCGTAGACCTGCCGGGCCCGCGCGGGAATTACGCTGGTAGCGCCCGCAGAGGTTTGCAATAGCATGCCTTCTCCGCCGCAGGTTATCAGGACATTTTCGGTGTATTGCTTAATAATCCCGGCAGCCGCTTCAAGCGGTGGAAAGGACTTGTGGCTGGTACCGGCTATCTCCGCCGCTTCCTTATGATTTGGCGTCATGAGATAAAAGCCCTGATAGAGCTCCCGCTTGCAGGGGTAGGGATCCACTATAACCTTAACCTTGCACTGGCGAAGCACTTCGACAACTTCGGCGGCGATCACGCCCTTGGCGTAATCGCTGATAATTACCAACCCCGCATCCGGGAGGCGTTTTTTCAGTTTAGCAAGCAAATCCTTCCGGGCTTTGCCGTTGATGGATTCCGGATCTTCCCAGTCCGCGCGCAAAAGCTGCTGGTTCTGGGCGATGTAGCGCACCTTGGTGGTGGTAGGACGCTGGTCGGTGGTGAAATGAGTCTCAATCCCCACGTCCTGGCAGAGCGCCTGCAGGCTCTCGGCCCGGAGGTCCTTACCCACGCAGCCGAAGAGGGCGGCCTTGCCGCCAAGCTCGACAATATTACGGGCAACATTCGCCGCGCCGCCGGGAAGTTCGGATTCCTTTTCCACCAAGAGCACCGGCACCGGGGCTTCGGGGCTGACCCGGTCAACCGCTCCCCAGACATAGTGATCCAGCATGACATCGCCGATCACGATAATACTTTGCCCGGGAAAGGATGCAATCGCCCTGGCCAAGACCTTCTGCATTTTTGGATCCATAATTCCCTTGCCTTGTCAAATACAGCCTCAAATAGAAAATTAAGTATACCTTGATATTATAGTATTTTGCCACAAGAAACCCTCTGGTTTTTTCTCGCAGCAAGTTATTGAATTCTAATTAGAAGAATTTCAGGATCTCTTCCGGGCTTTGAAGGATTTCCTCTGCGCCAGCTTCCCATAATTCTTCGCGGGTGCGGAACCCCCACTCGGCGCCCACCGGAAACATTCCCGCATTGACCGCAGTCCACATATCAGTGTTGGTATCACCGAGATATAGGCAGTCCTGGGGTTGCAATTTAAACTGTGCAGCAATCTCCAGCGCCGCGGTGGGGTCAGGCTTAACTGGGATGCCTTCCCGTTGGCCAAGGATCAGGGTAAAGACTTCCTGCGGGAGGAGTTTTTCCACGCACGCGACCGTTGCCGGGTGGGGTTTGTTGGAATAAACCACCAGGGGAAGCCCCTTATCCTGCAATGCGAAGAGCATTTCATTAATCCCGCGATAGGGTTTAGTTTTGACATCATAGCGCTTTTTATATTCGTTGTTGAAGAGTGCCAACGCCTGGGTAATAGTATCCTCATCGCGGGCGGATTCCGGCAGGGCGCGGCTAATCATCATTCTGGAGCCATCCCCCACAAAAGCATTGAAGCTTGCTATGTTCTGGAGCGGATACCCCAGTTGGGTCAGCATCACGTTGGCGGAATCGGCAAGATCGTCAAGGGTGTTGAGCAGAGTGCCATCAAGATCGAAAATCACAGCTTTAAATTTCATAATATTTCCATACTTCCATCTGAAATTGGGGTAAAGGTTAATTTAAATTTGTAAGCCAAGAGGATATTAAATGAGAACAGAGAAAACAATAAAAAAGCGGCGGACATCCGCCGCTGTCAGGAGTGAGCTAAAATTATTTGTTGATTAGATGTTTTCCAGCATATTACGAACCGCGGTATTGAGGCGCTCGGTGTTGGTGTAGACGCCACTGTCGATCTCAGCTTTGATCTTCTCAAGCAGCTCGTTACGGACATCCGGCACCTCATCGAGCTGGCCGACAATCTTGGCGCCGCTGGAAAGTTGCACCTGGTCACCAGCGGGCTGGGCTTGAGCAGCTTCCCCGGGGGTCGTGCCATGGGGCAGGGGGAACTTGGCATCTTCCCGCATCGCCGCCTTGCGCAGATTCTCAAGCTCGCCAAAACCGTTAATCTTCATCACACACCTCAGATACTGCTGCTAACTTAACACCTCTATCGTACACAATCGCTTTCTGTATATAATTATCGGGCGCGGGACAGAATTCTTAAACTGGAAAAATCAATTTCAATCGTTTTCTCCCCAGTCTTATATTCCCCCCCATTTCATGATTCTTTACCGCTTGTTTTTAAATGAGTTATGCCTGCGCAAAAACAGCTCAGGTATTGATGTAGAGTAGAAATTACTCCACGGGTTCCTCTTGCTCAGCAATATACAGAATCCGCCCGCAGTCTTGACAAGCAATAAGATCGCGGTTGAGCAGAACCTGATTTTGGACATTACGGATCGGCTGGCGGAAGCAACCCTGGCAGGCGCCATCCTTCATCAAAGCCATGGCAACGCCATGATTGCGGCGCAGGGCGGTTTCATAAAGCTCGAGATCCTCCGGGTCAATATTCTTAGTGCAGAGCTTGCGCTTGGCTTTAAGCTCAGCCGCTTTTCCCCGGAGCATTTTTTCTTCTGCCATAAATTCTTTTTTGAAGCTTTCAAGCTCCGCGGCAGCTTGATCGCGCTTGGCTTCCAGGGATTTCAAGTCTGCTTTGATAGCATCGATCTTTTCAAGGTATTGGAGTTCAATAGTTTCATGTTCGCTTTTATGCTTATCCGCCACCGAAATGGCGGTGCGGACAATATTATATTCCTTGCTGTTCTTGACAACGCCCAGTTTTTCTTTCTGTTTTTCGATTTCGGCTTCGCTTTGCTTGACTTCCATTTCTTCAGCATCGGCGGCAATCTGGACCTCCTTGAGCTCCGCTGCTTTTTTCTCAAACGCCTTTTGGGCTTGCGCCAGGTTTTCCTGTGCCTTGACCATTTCTTCCGGGCCGGTTTTCATCCGGCGTTGCACAGCGATGAATTCGGTGTCATTTCGTTGCAGGACAAGAAGTTTTTGAATCTTATCGTTCATCGTTTCTCCAGATCAGAGCGCGCTTTTATCTATTTCGGCACCTCGGGGCATAATTATAAAGCTTCAGTAGAATCCTCCAGGAAGCCCTCTAACTTGCGGGCGCGCACCGGGTGTTGCAGCTTCGCCAAGGCCTTGGCCTCGATCTGTCGTACCCGTTCGCGCGTGACATTGAATTTACGGCCAACTTCTTCCAAAGTATAAGTATAATCATCGCCAATACCATAGCGCAACCGAATAATTTCCCGCTCGCGGAAATTGAGCGAGTCGAGTACGGACTCCATCTTGTCCTTGAGCATCTCGTAAGAAGCGACGTTGACGGGGCTTTCAACGGTTTTATCCTCGATGAAGTCGCCGAAGTGGCTGTCATCAGAATCCCCGGCACCGATGGGTCGGTCCAAGCTGATCGGCTGCTTGCTGATCTTGGTAACGCGCCTGGCCTCGGTGATCGGAATCCCGGCCTCATGGGCGATCTCTTCCATAGTGGGCTCGCGGCCATGCCGTTGGACCAGGATCTTGGTGATTCTCCGCAATTTACTCATGGTTTCAATCATGTGTACCGGGATACGGATAGTGCGCGCCTGGTCCGCAATCGCGCGGGTAATGGCCTGGCGGATCCACCAGGTGGCGTAAGTGCTGAACTTGTAGCCGCGGCGGTATTCATACTTCTCTACGGCTTTCATCAGTCCGGAGTTGCCTTCCTGGATCAAATCAATGAAGGAGAGGCCGCGGTGACGGTACTTCTTGGCGATCGATACCACCAGCCGCAGATTCCCGCTGGAGAGGGCCTGCTTGACCTCCTCATACTTTCGGAAGCGGTAGGCTATATGCTTGGCGCGGGAATGTAAGCGCGGAGAAGGCTCCTTGACCTCGGAGAGGGTCTTTTCGAGCAAAGCTTGCGCACTCTCGAGCTTGCGCTGTTCCATCGAGTTAAGCCTGCCAGCCTTTGATTTCAGGTTGGAAATTTCCCGCTCCAGGCGTTTCACCTGCCGGGAATAATTTAACACTTTATCCTTCAGGGGAAGGATATCCTTGGTAGGTAATCCCAGTTCTTCAATCAGCTTACCGGCGTGCATGTTCCGCATCCTGGTCTGGAGCATGATCTCGGATTTTTTCGCGGCGTTGATTTTTTCTTTATTTTGCAACCCCTTGTAATCCTCCTGGTTCAGTTGCTGGAGGGCCTGCAAGGTTTCATTGTGCCCAGGCAGCCTGGCTTTGATCTCTTCCTTGCCGAGGCCGGAGGGACTGGTGGTACGGATGATTTTATCCAGGCTGACCTTGTTCTTCTCAACACTGTGATAAATGTCCCGGATCCTGTCGGTCGCGGTCGGGCTTTGCATCAGTCGCATGCGGAAACGTTTGCAATAGAGTTCGATCTGCTTTGCCAGCTCAACCTCACGCTCCCTGGTCAAAAGAGGGATGCTGCCCATTTCGGAAAGATACATCCGTACCGGATCATGGATATCATCCACGGAGATCTCCGGCTTTTCGTCAATTTCCTCTTCTTCAACCTCGTCAATGTCCTCTTCATCCTCGTCGTCGATGAAGGAGATCCCGTCCTCGATCATAGCCAGCAGGACCTTGTCAATATCCTGGGGTGCGGTGATCTCCTGGGGAATTACCTGGTTAAGCTCGGAATAAGTAATCAGGGACTTGTTCCCAAGCTTGCTTTTGATTTCGTCCAAAACCTCTTGTGTTACCGCCATAAGACTCTTCTCCATGCGCTGAAAATATTTAATAGACATTTAATCGCAATGTCTAATGTCACTTTTGTGAGGATAATCCTTTGCGAAATCAATGAGTTACAACTTCTCGCCAGAGCTTACGGATTTGGATTTCAAGCAAAATTAAAACTGAAGTATTTCTGCAATTCATCGATTTTCCGGCGAATCTCCATGTGTTTCTTTAACAATTCTTCGCATTTTTTCGAATTCCCTTCCGCCTGGCTCAAATGCAGTTCCTGTTGCAGCTTGCGAAATTCTTCCTGTAACCGGTTGATCTGCGCGCGAGTCAGGGTTTCCTCAAACTCATCTTCGGTGGTCGGCGGATGCTCTTTCATTAAAATGTCTGAGAGGAATTTGCCCGCCTCGGCGTGTTGCACCCGCCCGAAGACCTGGGTCGCATCAATGGCTTCCGCCTCGCTCCAGGCATCATGGATTTCCGCGGCCAGGTCGCGGAGCAGCTCCGAACTGAACTCCTCCGGCGGGAGGATGGCGCAGGCCTGGTCGCACCACTCCCGGCTCTGAAGCATACACTCAATCAGTTTGCGCTCAATGATATTATCCTCTGTCTTCTGCAACGGCTTTGTTGCATGCAGCTGATTGTTGCCGGTATTGGCAGGTTCCGGGTTACGTTGCTGCCGGCGCCGGTCCGGAGACGGTAGAGAGGCCACCGGGACACCCGCGGTATTCGCAACCTGTTTTCTCAACATCTCAAGTTTCATCGCGTCAGGGGTCAGGTTGACAACCTCCATGGCCTTGCGGACCGCGATCGCTTTCTCGTCAATAGTACGGAGCTTGCCAGCTTCAAAACAATTGCGGAGGTGATAGGTAAAAGCGTCATCCGCTTTCTCCAGTTCCGCTTGAAATCCTTCCGCGCCATTCTGGGGGAGGTATTCGCAAGCGTCCTTGAACTCCCGGGAGCGGATGATCTTCAGGGGCATATCTTCCTCGACAAAGAGCCGGAGCGCTTTATCGGTGGCATTCGCCCCGGCAGCATCGGCATCAAAGCGGGCGATAACCAGATCGGCATAACGTCTCAGCACCCGGATATGGTCGCGGGTCAGGGCAGTGCCCAGCGTAGCCACCACATTACGCAGGCCGTACTGGTGGCACATGATGACATCGGTATACCCCTCGACAATAATGGCTTGGCGGCTCAGGCGAATATCACGCGAAGCCGCGTCCAGGCCGAAGAGGGTGCGGCTCTTGTTGAAGAGGGGGGTTTCAGGGGAATTAATGTATTTCCCTACCCGCTTCTGGGGATCCTCCTTAAGGAGACGCCCGCCGAAGCCGATCGCGCGGCGTTGGGTATCAAGGATCGGGAAAATAATGCGCCCGCGATAGAATTCATAAGGCTCCCGGTCCTCGGCCCGGCGGAGCAGCCCGGCTTTAATAGCGTATTCTATGGTTTTTTCCCGCTTGCCGCCGCTCTCCTTGACCAGGTAATCACAGAGCCCGCCAGAGCTCTCGGGCGCCCAACCCAACCGCCAGGCCTTGATAACCTCCATGGTAAAGCCCCGGGAGAGGAGATAATCTCGGGCGGTTTTGCCTTCTTTCTGATCCGCCAGGCAGTCTTCGAAGTATGCCATCGCCTTGGAATTAATCCAGAAAAGGCTGGTTTTTTCATCCGCCCGGTCCCGGGATTGCTCTACGCTATAGCCGCTGGCTCTTTCGAGAGTAACGCCGGCGCGATCCGCCATCAACTGCACCGCCTCGCCAAACCCAACGCCATCCATCTTCATTACAAAGGTAAAGAGATCACCCCCTTCGCCGCATCCAAAGCATTTGAAGAGCTGCAGAGTGGGATTAACCGTGAAGGAAGGCGTCTTCTCATTGTGGAAGGGGCAGAGCGCTTTGTAAGCGGAGCCGGCGCGTTTCAAGGGGAGATAACTTTCCACAACACTGACAATGTCGAGTGCATCCCTAACACGTTGAATGGAGTCGGGAGTAAACAAAGCCAATTAGACGCCTCCGGTGATGAAGTGAAACCGTTTCAAACTGAAATTCGCATACCGCGAACCACTGATTAACAAAGCAATATCAAACATGGCGCAAAATTCCACTCTTGCGCTGTAACTTATTGTCTAAGCAAACAAGTTGTATGATATAACCCTGATTTTGTATGAGGCTCCTATCCTCATACTATGTAAGAAATAAAAAACCTAAACACTATAATCTCCTCCAACCCCTGAATTGAGGTTGTTTCATCATCTTGGAATCTATAACTTTAAGATCCACAATGGCATATGTCAAAGAGTTATATAAAAATAAGTAAAGTTTTTTTCGGTTATGGAGCAAGGCGGGTAAATTTTCCGCAATATAAGCCGCCTTAAATATTTAATTAATAGAGGGTTGTGAATTTAATAGGAATCTCCTACCGCCGGCTTTGATTCTCAATAATACAAAACAACCCGGTGCTTTTGATAAACACCGGGTCTAAAGTGGTACCTGCGCCATCTGGCGGTTTTATTTAAAATACAGCTCCTTCGAATTCTTCACTGTTGATACCCGGGCGAGGCCTGGCCTGGCGGTTCTCTTGGTTGCGGGCATTCCGGCGTTGCCGCTGTTGCTTCAAGGAATTTTTGAAGTCCTCAATCGCATCATTGCGATGCAACTCCAACAACGCGGTCATGGCTTTCTGGTGACGGATCTGCTCATCAATAATCTTCCCGCCCACCTCGGTGACCTTGTCCTGGATTTCAGCATGGAGCGCATCACGATCAATGGCTTCACTCGCCTCGGTTTTTTCCCTCTCCTTGGCAACCAGTTCCTTGATCAAGGCGTGGGCTTCGCCGGTGATTTCCTTGACTGCCAACTGGTGTCTTTCCTTTTCCGCGTTAACATCTTCCAGTCCCATGAACCAACGCATTTGGTTTGGCAGAAGGCCTTGCCTCATCTCCGGGCGGGGAAGAGGGCCTTCTTGCTCAGCTTCACCAGCCCGGACTGCATAACTGATGCAGAGCAGAATGAAGAGAACTGCAAGCAGAATGAGCACAAAGGATCTGGCGTTGGTGCTTGATAAGAGGTTCATGATACTTCTCCTTGAAAGGTAATATGGTCATTTCCAGCGCGTAATAATTTCAGTTTAAGCGATCATTCCGCCGGCAGTTCTGGAGCGGCTTCCGGTTTGCCGCGGCCAAGGCGCAAAATTTTCGCGGGGTCTTCGGTAAGCAACTTCTCCACGAATTTATCAATATGTTTCTCGCGGTTTTGCTTGCGGAGCTCTAAAGACGCTTTGGCTTCTGCAAGATGCTTGGTAGCTTCTTCGAGCCGTTTCTCGCTTGCAGCAACATGCTCTTCCCGGCGCGTGGTGGTTTGGTCAAAGGACTCTTCAACCAGTCCGCGCAGAACCCGGGTAAGAACCTGTTTTTGCTCTGCATCCTCAGTGGCATTGATTTGCTTAACGATCAACTGGATTTCCTGTTGTTTCTTCCGGGTTTCTTCAATCCTGGCCTGCATTTCCTGGCGGACTTCTTCAGGTACCCCCTGTCTCTGGCCCCGGACTACGTCCAATGAATATTGCGGAGGGGCATCTCTGGGGGGCGCTTCTACGTCTCCGTCTTCCGCCGCATAAACTGCGGCAGAGGTAAAGAGCAAGGCGGCTACCAGTAAAATAATTTGGAAGGGTTTCATTATATTCTCCTTAATTTTTTAGATAGACTGCTCGGAAGTCCAGTTGGATTCGACCTCTTCAAGCTCTTCAGTAAGAGCTTCCAAAGTATTTAGGTACAACTCCGTTTCATCTTCCAGGCTGATTTCTATCTGTTCGGTTTCTGGCTGTTCCAGGTTGTTTAAAAAAGTATTGGCGGAATCGATACTTTCATTCGCTTGTTTAATAATCGCATTCGCGGTTTCGTCTCCGAAGATGTAGGCATAGGACCCGTAAGCGCCGGTGCCATTCTTTTCCAATTCCTGCGGCATAATGATCAAGAAGATAAAAAGAATGCTCGCTGCCAGGCCAAGCACTGCCGCTGGCAGGCGAAGGCGTAGCGAATGGATGCTCTTCTTATCCCCCGGTAGGTCACGGGTGACCTCCTGGAGAACGCGGGCGCGAACGCCCAAGGGCAGGGCGGTAGAAACCGGGGCTTTATACTGATGGTAGAGACGCACAACCTCGTCCAACCCGGTGACTTTCCGGCAACATTCTGAGCAGGTCAGGAGATGATCCACGAGTTCTGCCAATTGCGCGGGAGAGGCTTCGCCGCTCTGGCGCAAAAGGGCAAGATCTTCGATGTTATCGCATTTCATAGTAGCACTCCTTTCATTGCCGGTTGAAGGTTTTTAGCGAATGGACTACCAGCAATTGAATTTCAAATCTCCTGGACATACCCGGATAGCTTTGCTTGTAAAACCGCAACTGCCCGCCGCATATGTGAAAGCGCAGTATTGAGGGGCATCTCCAGCATTTCCGCGATCTCCTTGAACTGAAGGCCTGCTTCTTCTCGCAATAGAAACACCTCTCTCTGCGGTTCCGTCAATTCTTGCAATGCTTCAAATATCTTCTGGCCGGTCTCACTATTAAGTTGTTCTTCCAACGGAGTCTTGCCAGAATTTCCAGTGCTCTCTTCAAAATGGCTGTCAAGGCTCTTTTCCATGCGCCTGCTCATCTTTCTGACCGTATCAAAGAGCTGGTTGCGCGCGATCGTAAATAGCCAGCTTTGTAACTTCCCGTTATGCGTATAGTTAGAAAAGGATTCAGCAGCCCGGATAAAGGTTTCGTGCAGAATATCTTCTGAGAGACTGGCATCTACCCTTGCCCGGAGGTAACTGTATACCCTAGGGGCATAACGGTCGTAAATCTGCCCTAGAGCCTCAGAATCACCTTCCAGATACATCTTGATAAGCAGGCTTTCATCTAGCTCTTTATCCATTCGCTGTTTCCTTCACCACCATAACGCTGGGATATAGGTGATTATTGCAAAAATCTGTACTAATGCACGTAAAATCTTGTTAAATAACATATTATAACGAATTGTACGGATTTTAAACCGTAAAACCAAAGTTTTTTTAATGTTTTGTTCCTTAACTTTGTGCTGGACTTGTCAACAGTTATATGTTATAAGATTATAACGAATTTGCAGCGGTCGCTGAGGTTTGGCGACCGTTATGTAATTTAAGATAGGTATTTCCGGATACGTCAAGGAGTATTGCGCATGGGCGCGACAGGCGAAATCCGGCAAAAACTTGGATTGGAATTTGAGAAGGAGGGTTGGGCGCGCTATTATTCGCACCATGATCTGATGCGATTCTTTGAGCGGGCCATGCGTAGGGCGGATTTGCCGGTAAGGCTTACTTCCGGTTTTAACCCTAAGCCTCGCATGGTTTTTTTAACTGCTCTCGGTTTGGGCGTAAATTCTAAATGCGAGCATCTGGAAATCGAGTTCACCCAGCCCATTGCCCCTGAAGAGGTGGCGGGGCGCCTGGACAAGCTGATGCTGCCAGGAATGCGTGTTATCGATTCCACTCGCTTGCCCAAACGCCGAAAGGGTCGACAGGTTGAGAGTGTGACTTATGAGCTTGGCGGATTTACCTGTGCCGGTGCCTCGAGTGAAGATCTGGAAACTGTTGTCAACGGGATTGCGGCGGCGCAAACCCTGAAGGTCCAGCGGTTTTCAAAGAAGAGCCAGCGCACCGTTGAGATTGCCCCGTCCATTGAAAGCCTCAGGATAGAGGGCGATATCGTACAGATGGTTATCCGTAACTTACCCGGCGGAATGGCCCGGCCGGATGAAATAACGAAAATGATATGCCAGCAATGCGGAATCCTGCCGAGCGGCATATCAATAACCAAGCGCAACTGCCAAATAGCGTGGTAAGCCCGGGTTTCAGCTTCAAAGCTGCAAGATTCTCATGGTTTTTTCCTTGAGAACAACTTGGAGACTGAAGTCTGAATGACACCCCTCCTCACGGGAGAGAGATTGAAACGTTATATGTTAATGAACGTGGTTGATCCGGAAGAGATCCGGGTTGCCATCACCGGTGATGAAGGTCTGGAAGAGCTTTACCTTGAACGCACCGGCAAGGGGTTTCAGGCAGGCAATATTTACAAGGGCAAGGTCCAGAACATCGAGCCCCGCCTGCAAGCGGCTTTTATCGATATCGGCGGCGAGAAGAACGCTTTCCTAGCTGCTTCCGATGTAATTCCGCCTGATGGCGGTTACAAGGGAATTTTAAAGAAACGACGTGGCCGTCGCCTCGACGGGGAAGGACATCCCCCGATTGAGAAGATGCTCTGGAAAGGACAGGAACTACTCGTCCAGATCACCCGCGAAAGCATTGGCAATAAGGGTCCGAGCGTTACCACCTATATCTCGCTACCGGGCCGTTACCTGGTCTTGATGCCAGCGGTAGCCAAGCGCGGGGTATCCAAGAAAATCCACGATGACAAGGAGCGCAAAGAACTCCGCGAGGCGTTGGAACAGCTCGATCCCCCGTCTGATTTAGGGTTTATTATCAGGACCGCGGGCCAGGGCAAAGGCGGGCAGGAGTTAAAGAATGATCTTGACTATCTGATGCGTTTATGGAAAGCTATTGTCCGCCGTACCAAGACGGCTAAGTCCGCGACGCTGATTTACGAGGAAAACGACCTTGTAATCCGGGCGATTCGCGACTTTATGCAGGAAAATGTCAGCGAGATCCTGATTGACCGGGAGGAAGAATTCAAGCGCGCCCGGGATTTCCTTGGCACGGTAATGCCGAACTTCAAGAAGAGGGCCAAGCTGTATGATTCCAATGATACCCTCTTCCATCAATTCGGCATTGACCAGGAGATTGAAAAGGCCTTCTCCCGCAGGGTCAATCTCAAGAGCGGCGGCACCCTGATTATCGAGCCGACCGAGGCGATGGTCACAATCGACGTTAATTCCGGCCGCTTCAACAAAGGAGACAAGTTGCAGGAGATGATCCTGCAAATCAACTGCGAAGCCGCAAAAATGATTGCCCGCCAGTTGCGCCTGCGCGACCTTGGCGGATTAATCATGCTCGATTTTATCGACATGGAACGCACCTCCGACCGGCGCAAGGTTGAAAAGGTGTTTCAGGACGCCCTGGCTCCGGATCGGGCGCGGATGACGGTTCTGCCCATCAGCCCGCTTGGGGTTATGGAAATGACCCGCCAGCGCGTCCGGCAGAATTTACGCGCGGCTGTCCTGAGCCCGTGCCCGAGTTGCGGCGGCACCGGCATGACCAAGAGTTTCGAGAGCCTGGGTTTGGACTTTATCCGGACTTTGCGGCAAAAGTTTACCGAGCGCCAGGGAGTTCTGGAAGTAACTATGCACCCGAAGGCTGCCAGTTATATCCAGAACATCAGGCGGATTGATATCGCGGAACTCGAAAAGGAATACGCCTCGCAGGTAAGGATAAAAACCGAGATGGCGGTTCCTTTTGATACCATTAGCTTTAACTGGCTTGAAAATGATAAAAATGGCGCGGAAGCGCGTAACCCAATAGCTAATGTAAGACCTTAAAGGCACTATTCCACCAGTAATTGACTTTAATTAAGGATAAGCAACATGTATGCAATTATTGAAAATGGCGGTCGACAATACAAAGTCACTGAAGGTGACGTTATTGACATTGCTCTGTGCACCGGCGGGGAAGGCGAGAAAATCACCTTTGACAAGGTTAAACTCATGAGCGATGGGGATGATACCAAGATTGGCACCCCGGATGTCGCAGGTGCGAGCGTAACCGCCACCATTCTTGGCACGGTCAAGACCCCCAAGGTTACCGGGATGATATTCCGCCGCCGGCAGGGTTTCAAGTTGAAGAACGGTCATCGGCAGAAGTTCACCCAGGTGAAGATCACCGGGATTAAGGCTTAGAATTCGATTATTAACCAGAAGCATTAATATCTACCAGGAGATAGTACCATGGCACATAAGGTTGGACAAGGCTCTACCCGTAACGGGAGTGACAGCAATCCCCAGTTTCGCGGCGTTAAGAAGTTCGGCGGCCAGGTGGTGCGCGCCGGCAATATTATTGTCCGTCAATGCGGCACCCAGTTCCATCCCGGGCGCAACGTCGGCATGGGTCGCGACTATACCCTCTTTGCGTTGACCGACGGGGTGGTTGAATTCGGTAGCCGGCGGCGGATTAATATCGTTGCCAGCTAAACTTCGATAACTTCTGAAAAGCATATTTCGAGGTTCTACTTTTTTATCAAGGCTGCTCTTCCGGCAGCCTTTATTAATCAGCAGGATTTTTTAGCTTAATTAATATATTACAATAACGTTAGATTTATCTCAGAGGAGAATACGATGCTGTTAATTAAGTTAATTATTGTAATGGGAATCTTCACCTGTCTTACCACCACCATGGCAGACGCTGCCGATGCTCAAGCCGAACCGCAACCCCTGTCACTGGAGGTGAAGGTTCTTAATGATCCGGTTGAACTGGGTGAATATCTCAAGGTAGAAGTCACGGTCAAGAATCTTGGTGAGAAGAAGGATGACATCCCTGAACTTATCCTGGATTACCGCTCCGTGGTCTTTGCCTTCCCGGAAGACGACAAAACCGAAGAGCTCGCCGACTTCGATAAAATGTATGTTCGCATCGGGCATGACAACGGCAATTTTACCCCCATCGAACACCTTGTCATCGCCCGCGGAGAAACTTCTTCCGCAGTCTTCAAGATCCCGACCTGCGAAGCCGGGAAGGGGTATCTACGCGCAATCTATAAACTCGGGCCTACCCAGGTGATTTCTCCCGCGGCGGAATACACGGTTACTGGTGATGGCAAGGAACTGGTCTGCCGGATGGAAACCACCCAGGGCGAGATGATCCTGGAATTCTATCCCGAGGCCGCGTTCAACCATGTCATGCATTTTGTAGATCGCGTTCAAACCGGCGGCTATGACGGCCTGCTTTTCCACCGCGTAATCAGCGGCTTCATGATCCAGGGCGGTGACCCTCTCGGCACCGGCTACGGCGGCCCGGGTTACATGATCCCGCAGGAGTTCAACAATACCCCGCATGAACCGGGCGTCCTCAGCATGGCGCGCTCGAATGATGTCAACTCGGCTGGCTGCCAGTTCTTCATCTGCCACAAGAAAAAAGAAATTCTGGACGGTCAGTATACTGCCTTTGGCAAGGTGATCGAAGGCTTGGACGTGGTTAACAAGATTGCTGCCACCCGTGTCGACGAAGGCGATCGGCCGATTGAAGATCAGAAAATGATCAGCCTGAAGATAGAAACCAGGGAAGCGAAGTAAAAACGGTTCAATTGCTCGAGGCGATGGACAGATGCGCCATGGCTCTGTCAGATATCCGGTAGGTTCATTCCTGCGGGGATTCTTCTCCCCGCTCCGGGCCTTGCGCCTGTTTCTGGCGCATCCTGGCCTGAAGCGATACGCGCTCCTGCCGCTTTTGGTCAATATTGTCATCTTCGGACTGATCCTGGCGATTACAATCTATTGGATCCTCCCGGGAATTGATCTCTCCGGTTATGTCCCGGAATCCGATGCCTGGTACCTTAGCTGGTTTTTAACCCCCTTGAAATGGGTGGTAACTACCTTTAAGTGGCTCTTCGGGCTGGCCACAATCTTTTTCCTGTTTTTCTATGGCTTCACCGCGATTGGACTGGTCATTGCCAGCCCGTTCAATGACCTTTTGTCAGAAAAGGTCGAAGGGGTTCTACAGGGAGGGGGAGGGCAGGCGAAGATTAGCCTCTTTGTTTGGGGCAAGGCTACCCTCTTCAGCTTGTGGGAATCCACTAAAATTGCGATCTGGCAATTATTTTTCACCCTCCTAACCCTGCCGTTCCTGCTGCTCCCAATCATCGGCGCAGCGCCTCTGTTCGTGGTTAATGCGTATTTCGGGGGATTAGGCTTCATGGATGTGGCCCTGGCTCGCCATTTCCTTGGCAGCCGCCATCGCCAGGCTGGCTTCGCTGGCAGGAAGATGGAGATCTTCGGCCTCGGCACTGCTATGGTGATTCTGATGGCGATTCCGCTGGTTGGACTTCTGACCTTGCCTTTGGGCGTGGTCGCCGCTACAATTCTTTATTGCGAGATTGACTGGGCAGGACGCCTGAACCGCTACGGGATAAAGCCGCCACCTGGCTTTATACCACCAAAGTATAATACAATTATATAAGTTGAAGATAGTATAGGGGGAAGTTCCCGCCCCTGAAATCCACATTCGTATCGCGGCACAACATCAATGCTGATAAATAGTTGCCTTTTAAATCAAAGTTTTGTATAATATTTATCAACTGGCAGCGTATTTTTTCGAAAAATCCGGTATGCTGTCAAAGTCGGGAAGGGTTTTATTTATTCGACAAAGTGCTTTATTTTCGCAAAATTAGCCTGAAAATCAGCATATAATGCGTTTTTTATATGCCAAATTTGTAAAACGTACCTGTTTTTCCGCGATTGGCAGTGTCTGATAATATTGTGCGTAATTAATTTGTCGGTAGCGATTTGCATACCTCCAAATATAGGATATATTTATGAATAAGAGCAGAAAAAATGTCAGGGTACAGAAGTTAACAAGCGCAAAGAGCAAGAGGACGAACCTTAAGGAGTGTTCATTGGTGAAAAGAATAGCAATTGCTTTGCTGCTTTGCGCAATTGTGTCGAACTGTTATGGCGCGGAAGGGACCTACCAACCTTCGCCGCAGGCTATAGAGATCCTGCAGCAGGGTGAGCGCCTGCATAACAATATGCAATTCCCCGAAGCGCAGGCATTGCTTGAGAAGGCGGCCAGGGATTATCCCGAAGATGTGGAGATCCGTTATCTCCTCGGCCTGTCCGCGTTCGGAGCCGGAGACTATATTACCTCGGTCAAAGCCCTGGAGTGGGCGGTATTGAAGCGTCCGGAGGACGCGGAAGCACGCCTGCGTTTGGCAATGGCGTACCGCAAGCTGGCGGAGACCAACCGGGCAGCAAATAATATTAAGCTGGCCGAAACGCAAGAGGAATTGGCGGATACTACTTACGCCAAAGCATACGAGATGTTGGTAGAAGAGGCGGAAGCCTCGCCGGAGGATGTCAAGCTCAACAGCGCCTTAGGTAAGGCGGCGATGGGCAGGAAGGAATACGAGGTGGCGATAATGGCCTTTTCACAAGTCCTTGAGCAATCCCCAGGCGATAATGCTGCGCGGACCGGCCTTGCCGGAGCTTACTACCGCCAGGGCCTGGAATATAACAACCAAGGCAGAAAAGAACTGGCGCAGGATAACTTCAGCCGTGCCCAGAGCGAATTTGCAGTTCTTTGTGATGAATTTGAATCTTCATATGAGGGCAAGAAATTGCCGCAGCCGGGAGCGCGGGATTACGCGACCTTTTCGCTCTTATACCTCAACCTTGCCAAGTCTGCGGTCGGGGCAGGGGATTACAAGGCAGCCCTCCAGGCTTATGAGGCCTTGCTCGAAGTCAATCCTGATGACGGCGGCACCTGGCTCCAACTTGGCGACCTCTATAGCCGCATGAACGAGCCGAAGAAGGCGGAAGAAGCGTACCATACCTCTTACCGCCTGCTCTCTGCCGCCAAGGAAAGCGACCCGCAGAATGTTGACCTGCTCTATTCATTGGCACAGGCCGCGCTCGGCGCTGACAAGACCCCGGAAGCTATCCAGTATTATGAAGAGATGCTGAAACTGGATCCCTCCCGCCACGCGGCCCAAATGGCCCTGGCGGAGCTCTACCGGCGCGAAGGACAGAATGACAGGGCTGACGCGGAATACGCGGAGGTCTATGATAAATTACAGCAGAAATACCTGGATGATTCCAGCAACCTCGGGAC
>JAFGNG010000069.1 GCA_016927125.1 Planctomycetota bacterium
CGCCGCGCCGAAGAAGCGCTTCGGCTTCTGCAGGGCGCTGGCGTCAATGCCGCCGGAGAGGATCTTGCCGGAGTGGGGGGCTTCCTGGTTATAAGCCCGCCCGAGACGGGTAATGGAATCGAGCAGGATGACCACATCCTTGTTGTATTCCACCAGGCGCCGGGCCTTCTCGATTACCATCTGCGCCACCTGGATATGCCGCGCGGTCGGCTCGTCAAAAGTCGAGGAGATAACCTCTCCCTGCACTGAGCGCTGCATCTCGGTAACTTCTTCCGGGCGCTCGTCGATCAGCAGCACAATCAGGTGGCACTCCGGGGTGTTCGCGGTGATGGAGTTGGCAATCTGCTGCAGGAGTACGGTCTTGCCGGTCCGTGGCTGCGCCACGATCAAGGCGCGCTGGCCCTTGCCGATGGGGGTTACGAGATCCATAATCCGCATCGACCAGTTGTCCGGGGTGGTTTCCAGGATCAGGCGCTCTTCCGGGAAGAGCGGCACCAGGTCGTCGAAAATCACCACATCCTTCAGCTTTTCCGGCTCCTCGTGATTTATGGCCTCTACCTTCAGAAGGGCAAAGTATTTTTCCTTGTCCTTCGGCGGCCGGATCTGCCCGCTTACGGTCAGCCCCGTGCGCATCCCGAAACGCGCAATCTGGCTGGGCGAGATATAGATATCATCCGGGCAGGGCAGGTAATTGAAATTGGGGCTGCGTAGGAAACCATAGCCATCCGGCATGATCTCCAGCACCCCCTCGCCGAAGAGCAGGCCGTTCTGGGAAATCCTGCCCTTGATAATGGCGAAGATCAGTTCCTGCTTGGACATCCCGGCAATGCCGCCGATCTCCTCGCTCTTGGCAAGCTTGCGCAGTTCGGAGACAGTCATATTCTTGAGTTGGCTGATATGCAGCTCGCCGCGCTTGATCTCCTCGTAGACTTCGTCCTGAAGCTTCTCGCGTGCGCTGCGCTGCTCCTCGGTAAGCCCGGCGGAAAACTTTTCATGTTCCGCCAGAGCCTCTGATTCAGACATCACCTTTTCAACGTCTTCCCTTGGGGTTGGAATATTTTCGACCGGAATTTCATGGTTTTCGGTTTCGGTATTGGCCTTGGTAACCTTTTTCCGCACCGCTTTCTTTACTACTTTTTTTGCTTCTTTAGCTTTCGCCACGATATTAATCTCCTTGAATAGTTGAATTGCCCAAATTTATTCATCAAATTTTAAAATACTATTGACTGATTTATTTTGAGGCGGTAAGGCGGCGCCAGATTTCTTCGGCCGCCTGCCGCAGAGTTTTCAGATCCTCCTTGTTTTCAATTACATGACCCGCGCGCCGGCGCCGGATCTCTTCCCCCACCAGGTACCCTTCCCGCCTGGCCACTTCTCCCGCATCCCAGTTGCGTTCGGCTTCCACCCGCTCTGTACAAAGTTCGGGAGGCGCTTCGACCGTAATGACATGCTTGGCAAGGCTTTCGCACCTTGCTTCAAAGAGGGTTGGCGCTTCCAGGATTACCGGCGTCTCGCTCTCCTCGCACATCCGGTTGATCAACACGGTGAGCTCCTTGCCGATAAAAGGAAAAACTATATCCGTTAGCTTGCGCAAAGACTCCGCGTCCCCAAAGGCGAGGCTGCCAAGGCTGTTATGGTCAATCGCGCCCTCAGAATTCAAGATCCCCTCGCCGAAAGCCTCCACCACAAGCTGTTTAACCTCTGGTTTTTTAAGCACTTCCGCCGCAATTACATCAGCGCTCACCAGTCGTCCGCCCAATTCGGCAAGCATTTTTGAAAAGGTGCTCTTGCCAGCACCGACCGCGCCGGTGACAGCGATTACGATAGCAGTCATTTCACCTCCAGCCAGTTTGCGCCTGTCCCGATATCAACTTTCAAGGGGATGGAGAGCTCCATGGCATTTTCCATCTCCGTACGGACCAGCGAAGCGAGTTTCTCCGTCTCTTCCGGGGGGCATTCAAAGACCAGCTCGTCATGGATCTGTAGAACCATGCGGGCTGCCAGTTTTTCCTCCGCGAGTTTATCATGGATTTTGATCATCGCAATCTTGATGAGATCCGCGGCTGACCCCTGGATAATAGTATTGATTGCCATGCGTTCGCCATGCTGGCGGCGGATGTGGTTGGAGCTGGCAAGCTCCGGGATCTCCCGCCGCCGTCCTTTAATCGTGCTGACCTTCATGCTTTCATTCGCTTGCGCAAGTGCCTCGTCCATGAAGACCTTGACCTTGGGGAATTCCTTAAAGTAACTCTCAATGAAGTTCTTGGCTTCAAACCGATTCATGTCGGTAGTTTGCGAGAGGCCGAAGGCGGTCTGCCCGTAAATAATGCCGAAATTGATGGCCTTGGCCGCGTACCGCTGTTCTGGCAAAATCTTGTCCAGATCCACGCCGAAGACTGCCGCCGCCACTGCCGCGTGAATATCGCGATCCTCCTGGAAAGCCTTGCAGAGCGCGTCATCGCCGGAGAAGTGCGCCAGGATCCGCAATTCGATCTGCGAATAATCCGCTGCCAGCATCTGCCAGCCTTCCTCCGGGATGAAGGCGGCGCGGATGCTGCGCCCCTCTTCCGTGCGCACCGGGATGTTCTGCAGGTTGGGATCACTGCTGGAAAGCCGCCCCGTGGCCGTGCCGGTTTGGTGGAAGGTGGTATGGATCCGCCCGGTATTGGGATTGACCATCTCCGGCAGCGCATCAAGATAGGTGCTCTTGAGCTTGCTGTACATGCGGTATTCCAGGATCAGCTTGGGCAAGGCGCGCTTGGGATGGTCCACCAAGGTCAACTCCCGCAAAACCTGCTCGTCAGTGCTGTAACCGGTCTTGGTCTTGCGGATTACCGGGAACTTCAATTTCTCGAAGAGTAACTCGGCAAGCTGCTTAGGGGAGGCGATATTGAGTTTATTCTCTTTATCTCCGGCCAGGTAAAGGATCTCCTCGGTCAGGCGGGCAAGCTGCTTCTCCATCTCCTTGCTCATCGCACCGAGCCGGCTGATATCAAGCCTTACCCCGAGTTGCTGCATATCGGTCAGAACCTTGGAAAGCGGCAGTTCGATCTGGTTGAAAAGCTCTTCATAGCCTTCTTTAATCAGCTGCGGCCACAAGGCTTCCTGCAAGCGCAGCGCAATATCAGCGTCTTCGGCGGCATACCGGCAGACTTGTTCCAACGGCGCCAGATCTATGGTGATCTGCTTCTTGCCCTTGCCAATGATTTCATCAATGTGGATAGTACCGACGTGCAGGATGCGCGCCGCGGTAGCGTCCAGTCCGTGCCCGCGCAGGTGCCCGGCGCAGAGATGGCTCGCCAGCATGGAATCGAATACAATTCCATCGAGGTTTATCCCAATCCGGCGCATTACCAGGGTGTCATACTTCAGGTTATGCCCGGTCTTGGTGTGCTTGGGGTCGGTGAGGAGCTTGCCGATTGTTTGCAACTCCTTGTCAGTTAAAACCTTCTCTCCCTCGGGGGCGCGGAAGGGCAGGTACCAGCCGGTTTTGCCTTCCCAGGAGAAACTCATGCCTACTAGCTCTGCCTGCATGGGATCAACCGAAGTCGTCTCTACATCAAAGGCAAAGTGCTTCTGTGCCTGCAGTTCCTTGATAAAGGTTTTGAATAATGCCGGGGTATTGACCAGGCGGTAATCGCAGGAGTCGGCCTCGGCCAGTTTCTCCGCTTTCACCGCGCCGAGAGTGCGTTTGAGGCGTTCGAAGCCGAGATCTTCATAGATTTCGCGCAGTTTCACCTCGTTCGGGGCCGTCTGTCGGCAATCTTCAATATTAATCTTGATGGGTACCTCGCAGTTGATGGTCGCCAATTCCCGGCTGAGGCGGGCGGTTTCCAGGTTCTCGCGCAGTTTTTCACCGCGCTTGCCCTTGATTTCGTGCGCGTGGGCGAGTAAACCCTCGAGGGAGCCGTATTTATTGATCAACTCCACTGCTCCCTTTTCGCCAATACCGGGTACGCCTGGGATATTGTCGGAGGAATCGCCGGACAGTCCCATCACATCCGGTAGCAGCGCTGGCGGAATCTTCTTTTTCTCCTCATATTCCTTGGCGGAGGTATAAATATCTTTTCTGGGATCATACAATCTGATGCCGGGGGAGAGCAATTGCCCGAGATCCTTGTCGGAACTGACCAGAACCACGTCCAAACCCTCTGCAACCGCCTGCCGGGCAAAGGTTCCAATGAGATCATCGGCCTCGTAGCCTGCGAGCTTGTAGATGGGGATATTGAAGCCCTTAACCACCTCCTCAATGATGGGAATCTGGCTAAGGAGTTCCTGGGGGGTAGGTTTGCGCGTGGCCTTGTATTCTTTGTACATCTCATGGCGGAAGGTTGGCCCGGGGGCGTCAAAGACTACCGCGAGGTACTCCGGGGCGTGTTTTTTAATAATGTCAATCAACATACTGGTGAAGCCGGAAACCGCCCCTGTCGGCCTGCCGTCAGGCGCGTGCAGCCCTTCAATCGCGTAGAAAGCGCGATATACCTGGGCGTGGCCGTCAATAAGGTGCAGAGATTTCGGCATAATTACCTATCCGGAGGGTTGTTGAATCTTTAAAAAAGAGTGTTTTGAAATATGAAAGCCCTTAAAAATTCTTCATTTCTTAACCGTAACAGATTGCTCTGAAAGAAAACTCCTCTTGGGCGTCAGGGCAAAATATTGCCGTTTGCTCATTGCTTTGCAGGAAGTTTATAGGAAAAAGCCCATTCAATTATATTCTCGGGCATAGTTAGAAGAGAAATACTTTACTTTGATGAGACTGGTTTAATTACAAATCCGGAAGTATTGGTGAGATCAGCAGATGCAGCCTGAGCCCTCAGTATTCTTGCATAATTGCCGAGTTTAGGAAAATATGCCTTGGAACGCGAATGCTTTTGGAAGTTTCAGATCCGGAATTATACCTGAATGACAGAAGTATCCGCCTTGGGAGTAGCATACAATTCAGGGGGTAGATGTCAAGAATATTTCCACTTTTTTTGTTATATTGATCTTTTCGGTATTAGTGGAAGTCATAAGATTCTAATTTGCATAGCTTTATGTATTTTTTGGCAGTTTTAGGTTTTTTGGTTTGGATTTGACATCACAAAAATTCGGAATTATAATGTTTCCCCTAACTGTTGTTACTACGGTTGGTTACTAATATGTAATACCTTTGGGAGTAAAATTGTGAATGCAACCATAGGGTCTATCTGCGCCTTACTCAAGAACAATGAATTGGAGGTCCAACGGGCTGCCGCTTTGGTCTTAGCCAGGCTGTCACCGCGTGAACCTTCTGTCAGCAAAGCCTTGGGCGAGGCGTTAAGCAATACAACGGATCCGGAACTTGCTAAATGTCTTTTACAGGCATTGCGCAATAATCCCCATGAAACTTCCATTCGTTATCTCTTTGACGCCCTTGACAGCGAGACTATCCCGAATGAGGAACTGCTTGATGTTATTGCCGCGGTTGGACCCAAAGCAGTATCCCATCTGCGCAAGCTCTTCCTGAAGTCTACTCCTGAGGTGCGTTGTATCATTGCGCAGGTATTGCCGCGCATCCAGACTGATGCCGCGAATGCGTTTTTAATTGATATTTTCCATAATAAAAATATCGAGGTGGTGCGGGCAGCGATTCACGCCTTGCGGGAGGTTGCACCGAGATTCAATAAAAAAGAACGCTCCCGTTTATTTTTACGGTTGAAAAGCGCCTTGGGCGAGAAACGCATCAGCAGTAACCATTCCGCGCTCCTGGCTATCATTATTTCCCTGGGGATTGATGTTGATCCCCGGGCCAAGAAGCTGTTACTACCTTACACTTTAGAGGAATATGACGAGCAGACTCGCCGCTACGCCCTGATCAGCCTGGAAGAGCTTGAATACCCGGGTGAAAGCCATGGCGATGTAATTAAGGCTATTACCCCCATCTTGGATGAGGAGAATGAAAACATTGTATCTCACGCGGTCGGGGTTTTGTCAAAGATCCACCCGCGCAAGAGCGATGCGGATAAATTAATAGAATTGCTTGAGAATCAACATTCTTGTGTACAATCGTATGCGATCCGCTCCCTCGGACTGCTCAATACCATTACTTATGCCCGAATGATCCTGCACTTCCTCTGGCATAAAGACCATAACCTGCGCCATACTGTCCATGAAACCCTCTCGCAGATGAGTTCAGCCATCAATATGCTGTTGGAACAACTGGCGGAATTGAAGGATATCAAACAGGCTGAAGACTTGGTCAGCATTATTGCGGCCCATTCCGCAAGGATTACCAAGCCCAAGGCCTCCGCCCTGGTGCGGCAGCTTTTTGACCTGATGTCGAAGAATGATACCCGTTATCAGCTTTACCGGGATGTAATTCTCCTGGTTGATTCAAAATCACTGCGCACCAGCGTTTTTTCCCGGGTCAGCTCGGCACGAAAGCGCAAAGATTACAACACTGTGGCTAATTGCCTCACCCTACTGGTTGATACCGAGTTCATGGCCCCTGAATTGAAATTCGACCTGGCCGTGGCCAAGCTCAAGACCAGCCGCAAGGAAAGCACCCGGGCCTTCCGCCAATCCGATTACTGCCTGGAGCTGATTGCCGAAATGCTGCATCTCAACGGCAAGGGCTTTGTCAAAGATTTCCTGGCAGACAGCAGCCTGGACCTGGAAGATTACTATTATGTCGGGTTCCACTTCTCCGAGCGCCTCAACACCGAGCGCCGTTTCGGGGCGGATGTCCTCCGTCATGTGGTCAAAAAGGGCAAGCGCAAGAAGATCGCCGCTGCCGCGCGCGAAAAACTCAAGGTCGAAGGGCACTAATAGCCCCCCCTCACCCTAACCCCCGCCCATGGGATTGGAATTACTGTCGGCCAGGTTCTCCAACCTGGGCCTCTTAGCCGCAGACTGGAGAGTCTGCGCCACACCCGCCCCCTCTCTTAAAAAAAATAAAATTCCGCAGGGTTATTACTTGCAGAAAGAGACAAAGAGATTATCTTTGCAGTTATCTGACTGCCGGATATGGAATTATTAACCCGTTTAA
>JAFGNG010000070.1 GCA_016927125.1 Planctomycetota bacterium
CCCCTCTCCGGCAACCGCGGCGGAATTTGAATAGTGGAGCCGGGTAACAGTATTGATGCCAAGCTGCTCCGAGGCCATTACCGCTACCAGCACCGCGTCTTGTCCGCACATGGTGCATTGGAGGTTTTCCCAGCCTTCTTGCATCTGTTCCGCACTGACTCTAAGGATTTCTCTGGGGTCCAACGTCTCAATGCTGCTCAAAGTTATAGAATCAACAAGCCTGGCTATTTGTCCGGTGGTGGGATAATGTGAAAGGTCTGTACTGATCACCAGCAGGGTGTCCGCCCGTTTTAATTCCTCGGCAACCACGCCGGCAATACGTTCCAACTGCTCGGTATCCTTGAGTTGCACCAGCATCGGCACGAGCTTTGCCTGCGGAGCGACTACCTGCAGAAAGGGCACCTCAACTTCGAGCGAATGCTCCATTTTGTGAGCAGTAGCACTGAAGGTTGCTTCACAGGATTTCATCAGCCGACCGGCAACCTCCTGAGCAACCGCCATCTCACCGAGGGGGGTGCGGTAACTTCCGTCCGGCCAGATCGATACCCCCCGTATCGGCAACCGGTGGGGCGATCCCATCAGGATAATGGTTTTAATACCGTCAAGAGTTTGCAGCAGTTTGTAACTGTAAGCCGCGGTTCCGGCTGAGAAGACATAACCCGCGTGGGGTACGAGCAGGACCTTAATTTCCCCAGGCACCTCCGGGGGGTCAGCAGCCTGTAAATAGCCCTCGATTTGCGTGCGCAATTCCTTGGCATCGTTAGGGTAAAAGCTTCCCGCGACCGCAGGCTCGCGCAGTCCGCCAGATTCTTCATCTTCCGCACAGCGACCTGGGGTGGAGCTCAGGAGGAGAAAAGCTGTAACGGCAGCGACTACGCAGATAATCGACTGGTTCATAATTATCCCTCCATTGCCGAGGCAGGCCCGAAAAGCTTGCCTGTTTTGAATATAAATTCTTATTACAAAAAAGCAATTCAAATGTTTATTATCCGGCAATAAGTAGACCCCCGGGCGTGAAAAAACCGCTTGCAAGGCAAGCGGTTGGAGAGGGTGAAATCTGAGTAACTGCTGGAATCGGTGGTTAACTTGCAACCCCGAAGCTGTTATGGATATCAAGTTCGTAACCGAGCTTCTCAATCAAGGCCAGGACTTCATTTTTGGTTATATTATACTTGCGGTTTTCAGCATATTCAATAATGGTCAACAGGATTTCGCGTTCATCGCCCTCAGCGCTGTTGATTACGTACCAGTGGCCGTCTTTTTTCAAAACTATGGTTTTATCACTCATCGGGATTCTCCAAAATCCAATCATACCAACTGCACTTCCTATTCATCGTCCAGAAGATCAACTTTCTGCATCAATCTTTCCAGGTTTCCGGAAGCTGTTGAATATCCTAAGAGCAATGGCTGATAATGCGTTATTATCGGTCCCATTAGCTCTTTTTTGATCTCGATCTTGCTTGATTTCCAGTCAGTAAAACAGATCCTAGCGCTTCGCGATATTGACCTGTAACAGCAATCACAATAACATTCTCTTGCTGGACTTATTTGTGATTTCACGGTTGAGGCTTGAGATGACCGAGACCCACTTGCTTACCCCCTGGGTTATTCGAGGACTAACCCTGCATAACCGGATTCTGCAGGCGCCGCTGGCAGGCTATTCCAACATGCCTTTCCGCCTGATGTGCTGGCAGTATGGCCGCCCGGGAATGCTGGCTACCGAGATGATCAGTGCCCAGGCGCTGGTTCGCGGCTGTAAGCATAACGAATATTATCTCTTGCGGCATGAAGAGGAGGGGCCTTTGCAGTACCAGCTTTGGGGAACAGACCCGGAGGCCCTCGCCGAGGCCGCGCGCATCTGCACCGGGAGGGGAGCAGCCGCGATTGATCTCAATTGCGGCTGCCCGGTTCGCAAGGTCAATGCTTCCGGTTCGGGAGTAACCATGATGCGCGATCCCGCACTCATTGCCCGTTGTATCGCTGCCATGCGCCAGGCTGTGGATCTGCCCCTCTCAGCCAAGCTCCGGGTGGGACCTATGCCGGATAATTTTAACGCGGTCGAAATTGCCAGGGGAGTGGTTGAAGCCGGCGCGGACTTCATCACTATTCATGGCCGCCATGGCAAGGAAGCTTACAACACCCCGGCAAGGCTGGCGGAGATTGCCCGGGTGGTTGAAGCAGTCGCGATCCCGGTGATCGGCAACGGGGATGTCTGCGATGGCAAGAGTGCTCTAAGGATGGAAGCTGAAACCGGCTGCGCGGGAGTGATGGTCGGCCGCGGCTGCATGGGCAACCCCTGGGTTTTTGACAGGATCTCTACCGAAATCTCCGGCAAGGCCTGGACGGAACCCTCGCGGGAAGCCCGGGGAGAGGTGCTGCTTAAAAACTTCCGCATGCTGGTTAAATTGATAGGGGCGGAGCGCGCTACGAGGCATATCCGCAAGTTGGCGAGTTTTTATTCCAAGGGGTTACAGGGCTCCCGGGAATTCCGCATGGGGCTGAACTTCTGCCATACCCCACAGGAATTCGAAGCGCATGCGGCCAGGCATTTTGGCTTGTAATTATCCCTGGCGCAGCAGGTTTTGATATGCCACCAGTGCCGCCGTCACCGCGACATTCAGGGACTCAACTCCCGCGGACATGGGGATGGAGAGGTTGTGCGTGGCCAGGTTCTTGATTTCAGGAGAGACTCCATTGCTCTCTCCGCCCAGGATATAAATCACCCGCCGGGGCGGGATATACTCAAAGAGCTTTTCCGACGCGTCACTGCTGAGGGAGCAGATTTCGATCTCCATTTCCTCGCAGGTTTCGAGTACTGGCAGGAGCTGTTCACAGCGGAGGATCTTGGTTTGAAAGACAGTCCCGGCAGAGGCCTTGATTACCAGGGGGCAGATCCCGCAGCCGCCACGCTCAGGCAGGATTATCCCGTCCAACCCGCCCGCTGTGGCGGAGCGGATCGCCATCCCGACATTACGCGGCGTGGTTACCCCGTCCAATGCCAGTAAGGCGAAGGCTTCCGGCGGGGCCTGCAAAAAGTCCTTGGCAAAGATAAATCCCGCGACCTTTACATCCGCGGCAATGCCCTGATCCTGCTTGCCGTTTTTACTGATCCGGGTGACCTTGGCGCGGGTGGTATGGATAATCTGGACCCCGCGCTCTCTTGCCAGTTGGTTAATCTCATTGATGATCTCGCCCTTACTACCCTCAGCCAGGTGGATCTTCGCAATCTCAACATCCTCCCGTGCCAGGGCTTCCAATACGGTCTTACGGCCGTACAGGGTCATGAATTGCCGGAAGTACTCCTTACGCGCCAGGTACTCAGGTGAATCCGGCTGGTCGTAGCCTGGTTTCTTACTCATCAATGAATTTCCTTCTAGATGATAAAGTTAAAAGGGCATCTAATCTCTATATTTGCCGAATCAGGGAGTTTTTGCAAGCTTTGTTTCTGAGCCCCAACTTTTTCCGGGTAAAAGGCATGATATTTCTTCACTTAACCTTGCAAGATTGGATTAAAACAATTACAATTTTTTGATATCCAGTCGGAGAGTATGGGAAACGGGGGTGGCTTTGTATTCTCCAGCTTTTGGGGAGTTGACACCTGTATGAGCACCAGTCTTTCTGAAAAGCCCATAGTTTTTCGCGCGGAAGAGGTGCATGGCTGCCCCGCCTTTGAACTTGGGCAGCAGGTTACCCTCCTGGGGCGTTGTGTGGTTAAATCAGCGACTACCGGCATTTGCGCCTATCTGATGGCTAATATCCGCCCCCTCCTGGAAGCGGTGGAGTCTGGGATGAGCGCGGCCGAGATTGGCATAAACCTCAACGGCGGTACTTTCCGATGCTCGGAACCAGGTTGCTCCGCTGTCTTCAGGGTGAATGTGATTGCAGAAGTTGTCTCTGAACAAATGGCAGAAGCCGATGCTGAGAGTGATTCCATCTTGGAGAATTTTCCCCAACCGCGGCCATCTTCCGGCGTATCCGCCCTATCTTCCTCAAGCATTAAACAGGAAATTTTTAACGGCACGCCTTTCTTAAGGCGTCTTGATATTGCCTTGGCTAGGGACCTTTTGCGGGGCGCCAGCCATAAGGTCTACAAGCAAGGCAAAACCATTATCGCGGAAGGCAAGCCGGTCAACGCATTTTATGTAATCCAGGACGGCGAGGTCGAGATTCTCCGGAATAACGGCGAAGGCATCCCCGCCTTGCATGCCAGGATCGGCCCGGCAGAGTGCTTCGGGGAGTTCTCCCTCTTTACCAATCAGCCTTCGAATGTCTCGGTGCGGACCGCGAGCGAATGTTCGATTTGGAGCTTGCCCAACGATATCTTCCAGGAAGTAATGCGCAGCAACCTGCCCTTGCACCGGAATTTCTCCCGGGTCTTTGCGCAGCGGATCAAATATACCGGCAAACGTTTATCTGAATATCTCACCGCCGGCATCACCGGCAACCTCGCGATGCTCCACCTGGCGGAGCTCCTCCAGGCGCTCTTTCTCTCGGAGCGTACCGGCACCCTCCTGGTATCCAAGCAGGACGGAGCCAAAGGCTGCATCTACTTTGAGGAAGGCAAAATCCTCTTCGCGGCCTGTAATGGCTCCCAGGGCAAACGCGCGGTCTTTGCCATGCTGGGCTGGAACAACGGTAGTTTCTGGTTCCAGGAAAAGCAAAAGACGCTGCCGCGCAACATTCCCGGTGAAACCGTTACCCTGCTGATGGAGGCCGAGAAGGAGCTCAACCGCTTGGCGGAAGAAGCGGTGATTTTTTAGTTAAAATCGGTATGCATAATTCATATAATTAATTTTTAGATAAGCAGTTTGCCAGGGAGTGCAACAAAATCGGAAGAGTAAGGGATTGCTTTTCCGTGATGAGCAGGCCTGCAAATCCACGGAGGGATGCCCGATGAACACCATTAGCGGGCATTATACCATCACCCAGCCGTATCCAGCCATGCAGAATAATTCCGTTGCCGTGGCGGAAGTTACCCAATCCCCTGATAAGTCCACTGAATCCAACCTGACAATTCAAAACCAGGATAGCAATCAAGAAGACAGTGCCAGCACGATTGCTGTCAACCGGCATGCTGCCAAGTCGGAGGACGCGAAGGAATCAAACCCCGCGCGGCCGCGCGGGGCGGATGGTGAAGTCCTGAGCGAGTCCGAGATCAGCCAGATCGACTCCCTGAAAAGGCGGGATATTGAGGTACGCAGGCATGAAAACGCCCACCTCGCGGCGGCGGGCGGCTATGCCACCGGCGGAGCGCACTTCGAATACAGCCGCGGTCCCGACGGCAGGAATTACGCGGTCGGCGGCAG
>JAFGNG010000071.1 GCA_016927125.1 Planctomycetota bacterium
ACCGCGCCGATTATCTTCACCGCGGCGGTAAGTTTTGGCCCGGTCCTGACCCCCCTGGAAACCTTCTCCCAGCCCACGCAGGCGCTGCCGTGGAGCATTTACAACCTTTGTACTGAGAACCAGGTGGTTGATGAAATCAGGCATGTCCAGTTCGGCATGGTCCTGACTCTGATCGCCATCGTTCTCTTATTGAATGCTATTGCCATCATCCTGCGGGCAAAAGTGGAGAGGAGACTGCGAGGATGACAACTCAAGAAGCATTGGAGCCTGACATGACCAGCGAAGAAGTTACCGGGAAACCCCCTCCCAATGGCGGGAGAGTGGAACACATGTTTCAAACCACAAAATTCGCGGATTTCATTGACCGCGATGATGCCCTTGAGCAGCCCGAGCATATTGTGGCGCAGGAACTCTCGGTCTGGTACCGCGAAGTGGAAGCCGTGAAAAAGATCAACCTCGGCATTCGCAAGGGGCGGGTTACCGCCATTATCGGCCCCAGCGGCTGCGGCAAGAGCACCTTCCTGCGTGCGATCAACCGGATGAATGATCTTATCCCCGGCTGCCGCGTAACCGGCTCGCTGCTGTTGGACGAAACCAACATCAATGATACAAGAGTGGATGTGGTCGCTTTGCGCCAGCGGGTGGGAATGGTCTTCCAAAAGCCCAATCCCTTCCCGAAGTTTATCTTTGACAATGTGGCTTACGGCCCGCGGCTTCTGGGCATTCGCAACCGCGGGCGGCTGATGCAGATCGTCGAAGACAGCCTCCGCCGCGCCGCGCTCTGGCAGGAGGTAAAGGATCGCCTGTTTGAAAACGCCCTTGGTCTCTCCGGCGGACAACAGCAGCGGCTTTGTATCGCCCGCGCCCTGGCGGTAGATCCGGAGATATTGCTGATGGATGAGCCGGCCTCCGCGCTTGATCCCAAGGCGACAGTTCATATTGAGAATTTGATCAGCGAGTTACGCGGGGATTATACCATTGTCATTGTTACCCATAATATGCAGCAGGCAGCACGAGTATCTGACTATACCGCTTTCTTTTACGAGGGCGATTTGATAGAATATGGAGACACCGAGGGAATTTTTACCAAGCCCAAGTTGAAACAAACCGAGGATTATATTACCGGGAGATTCGGTTAGTGAAGCGGACGAAGATCTGGAAGCTCCGGATGGTCAAGGATTATGAAAGCGCTAAAAGCCATCTGATAATCGGCAGGATCCTGGAAGAAAATTCTAGCCGGCTGATTGTGGAGGGGCGGACCTACCACTTTGGCAAGAATATCAACCGGCTGCAGGAGATCTCCCGGGGCGAATGCGGCGTTCGCATCATCCCCTGGTGCCGGATCGAATTGGCGAATGAATTGCCGGATGATTTTGATTATTATAATGCGGTTCTGGAAAAGCGCAAGCAAGGAATAGTGCTTAGCGACGGTGAAAATTCCTGTTTGATTTATGCCGATCTTGGTAAGCCGACGGATTGAGGGAACTTATGACCAGAATTTTGCAAAAAGAGCTGGAAAAGCTCAAAAAAAAGCTGCTGGGCCTTAGCGCGATTGTGGAAGACAACCTCCATATGGCGATCCGGGCGGTTGAAAACCGGGACCTCGAGCTGGCCCAGGAGGTTGAAGAACGGGATTGCCAAATCGATGAAATGGAGATCGAGGTGGAAGAGGAATGCCTTAAGATCCTTGCGCTCCATCAACCAGTGGCGATAGATCTGCGCTTCTTGATCGCGATTCTGAAGATCAACAATGATCTCGAGCGGATTGGAGACCAGGCCGTTAACATTTCCCACAAGGTCAAGTACCTGCGTGAAAACCTGGAGGTTAAAGTTAATTTTGATTTTCAAGCCATGTTCGAGAAAGTACAGAAAATGCTGCACACGTGCCTGGATGCATTAATCAATCTGGACGCCGAGCTGGCCCGCTCGGTCTGCGCGATGGACAATGATGTCGACCGGATGAAGCATGATTTGCCGAAAGAAGCCTTTGCCATCATCAAAGATCAGCCGGATAAAGTCAGAAGCCTATTCGCCCTGCTCGGGGTTGCAAGAAATCTGGAAAGGATCGCTGATCTGGCCACAAATATTTCCGAGGATGTTATATATATGGTAGAAGGCACGATTATCCGGCATAGTGGCGATACCTGAGCTTGTGTAGAATAAAATTGATTATGGCTCATCGATGAGGTCGGCTTGGAAGGAGGGTGACCTCCGATAACTCGCCTACAGGGCACACAGATCCCTATGCCGCAAGACCTTTTACAAAGAGGGCCGTTTTTGTAGGTTCGCCGCAAGCTCCCTGTTTACGGGACTCCATCGCACGACTTGTACCCGCAAAAATCCCTTCTGAACTCTCGAAATTACCCAAAACTCTCGAAAATTGCAGGACACGCTAAAAACGAGTCCTGTAGTAACAAGGTTACGCAACTTCAAGTTTCAACTGCGCGATTCTTGAAAGGCTTAGGTGAATGCTTGACAATTCCTTGGAAAACACGAATATCATTATATTTATCATGAAATTATCGGAAATTTATTAGCTGGCATTAATAATTGACAAAATCATGAAGACCAACCATCCAATAAATTCTACAGAAGTTGCCTTGCGTGAACGGGTGAAGGAACTCACTTGCCTTTATTCTATTGCCCAGATTGCTGTTGACCCCGGTAGGCAAGTGAAAGAAATTCTTCAGGCGATTGTCGAACTTATGCCCCCCGCATGGCAATTCCCCGAGATTGCCTCTGCCCGGCTCATTTTTGATGGCATAACCTAT
>JAFGNG010000072.1 GCA_016927125.1 Planctomycetota bacterium
CATGGCTGGCGCACTGAATAACATAGGGCAGGCCCCGCAAGCGGCACCAGTATATCGCGGTCCACATGCTGAGAATATGATAGCCGTTGAAGACCACGACCTCGAAGTTTTTGGGGGTAAGCTTGCCAAACAGGGAGGCGTTGAAGTGATTGGATTCACCCGTGAGACGGTTGGCGCACCAGTGGAGGCCGGGAAGCACCTTTTCAAAGGGTTGCGGCGGTTCATTAATCCGCCACTTGCGGTTCTCCTGGATCGCACAGAGGTAAAAGACAGTCAATTCGAGTTCTGATTGCGCGGCGAGATGCTTCAGGAAGGGCCGCTGGTAGGGCCGGGGGGATTCCGTCACATAAGCAACTCGCAGGGGTTTGGAGCCTTCTGGATAAAACTTCTCTGCCGCCATGAGATTATCCCTTCACCCGAACACCTGCAGCAAGTGAGCTTGCATGAATTCTTATTCTAATCCGGTAATGCTCTGAAATCAATCACAATCGAAAGGTATATCTAATTATAAATTAAGATGGTTAGCGTATTTTGACAAGCTTTTATCTTCTTTTTTTAATGTACTTGTATTTTTTAAGGGATCGAGGGAAAACACATTTTACTTGACATCAAAAAATATAGAGGAGATACTAACCCAATACCAATACCTTGCCCTTAATTCCAGCCCAAACCGGGCGCGCAAGGCAACCTGATTGCGTTTAAACAGCTAAAAGGCGTCTATACATGACAAGTTCAACCCAGCGTTCGGCGTATCGTGGATTCGCCGCAGTTTGTTTTTTAGCTTTCTTCCTGTTGTCGGCGGCTCCCGCTACCGAGATCACCCCTGAACAAACCAGGGTCAGCAAAACCGAAGCCAAAATCGAAGACCAGGCCATCAAACCCGGCACAAACCCCGGGCAGGAAGCTGAAATCAAGCCGTCTTTAATCGCCCCCAAGGACCGCCTCAAAGAAGTATCAATGGAGCCAAAAGAGCCCGCGAAGGTCATGGCAATCGATGAAAAGCTGCGCTATCTTCTTAAATATAAAGGACTTCCGGCTGGGGAAAGCATCTTTACAGTCAAACGCATAACCAAGATGGGTGGCCAGCCAGTATACTATATTACCATGGAAACCGAGTCGAATGATGCTATCGACCTGCTTTATCCCGTCCGCGACAGGGTGAAGAGTTATATCAACGCCGAAAACAGCTATTCCATGCGCTTTGAGCGCAGCCTGCGTGAAGGCAAGTATAAAGCTGATGACAAGCTGGTTTATGATTATGAAAAGAATGAGCAAACCTATACCGCGATTAAATATAAGGGGGATACCCCCAAGGAAACGGTCAAGCCGCCGCAACCTATCCCAGGACCGGTGCAGGATCCCTTGTCCGCAATGTATTACCTCCGCCATTTTCCCCTTAAGATTGGTCAGAGCAAAGAAATCCTGATCGGCAACCGTAAAAGCACTGATATCCTTGAAGTTACACCGAAGAGCGAGGAGGAGATTAATATCCCTGGTATTGGCGTTTTTGACGCCTACCTAGTGGAGCTTGGAACTGGCGGTGAAGAAGGCGGGAAGTACAATTCCGAGATCTTCTTCTCAGAGGGCGATCTCAAGCTCTGGGTGGAGAAAAACACCAATATTCCCCTGCTGATCAAGATCGGCGTCCCTATCCTCGGTGAAATGACCGGCATTTTGCAAAGCGCTGAAAACTGCAAGCTCATGGATTATCTCAAACGCAAAGCCGAGTAACTGCCGATTACTCTTTTCACACCAAGATATTGAATTATAATCAAGCGGGGGTGCTTACTGGAATTCTTCGCTGGAGAAGCTTACCGCCAGTTCTGCCATGTCGAGCGGGAGGCAACGGAGGAAGGCATCCACAATCTCGGGATCCAACTGGGTTCCCTTGCATTCGATCAGGATTGCTTTGGCCTTTTCCTCCGATAAGGCTTTCCGGTAGGGGCGGTCTGAAACCATCGCGTCCCAGGTGTCGCAGACACTCAGAATCCGTGACAACAGCGGGATCTCCTTGCCCTGGAGGCCATCGGGGTAACCGCAGCCGTCATAGCGTTCATGGTGGGCGCGTAGTACCGGGATAATATGCTCCATGCCCGGCACGGTCTTGAGGATATTGGCGGATCGGGCGGGATGTTGTTTCATGATCTCCATCTCTTCGAAGGTCAGCCTGCCCGGCTTGGTCAGGATGCTCTCCGGCACGCCGATCTTGCCAATATCATGCAAGGCGCCGGCGATTTCAGCCGCGCTGACCTCTCTGGAAGATAGTTTCAACTCCATGGCGACATGTTTGGACAACAAAGCCACTGACTTGGAGTGCTGTTGCGTGTAAGGGTCTCGCGCGTCAATAATCTGCGCCAGGGCCTGCAAAGTGCCGAGAAAGAGCTTTTCGTGCTCGACAATCGCGTCAATAACCTTCTGCCGCAACTCCTTGTTGGTCTTGGTCAGGGTTTCTTGGAATTCCCCGTGCATCCGCTCATAGCGCCTTTTCGACAAGGCTTCTTTAACAACACTTAACAGCTCTTGCAGCCGGAAGGGCTTCTTCACAAAGGAATGGGCATTAAGGTTGAGGGCTTCGACTACGTAATCAGCTTCGGCGAAGCCGGTCATGATGATAAACGGTATTTCGGGATGATGCTGGCGACACCAGGAGAGCAGATCAATGCCATTTTCTTCCGCCATGATTACATCGGTAATGACTAGGGAATAGTCATTGGCATCGATTAAACTTCGCGCGTCTGAGACTTTCCCGGTGACGGATACTTCAAACCCTTCGCTTTGGAGGCTGTCGAGAAGAAGTTCCCGGACATGCTGGTCGTCATCAACAACGAGGATGCTTTCTGTGATTTTATCTTCAGGGAGTGTCAGCTCGAGATCAGGTATCTCCACTTTTGCTACCTCCCTGTCCAAAAAATCACCTTTTCATCCATATACTCCTTATAATCGACAAAAAATTAAAAAGCTTTCAAAATATTTTATAAAATTCTAACAAAACCCCTTAAATAAATAAGTTATGCCTTTGCCAACACAACTGAGGCATTGATGCCTCCAAGCCCGAAAGAGTTGTTTATTGCCATGGAAACCGGCATTTTTCGCGCTTTTTCAGCACAATAGTCTAAATCCAGAGCAGGATCAGGCTCATCCAGGCCAACTGTGGGTGGTATTACTCCGTGTAGTATGCTTTTCACTGTGGAAATGGCTTCCAACGCCCCGGCAGCTCCCATGGCATGCCCAAAGCAGGATTTATTGGCAGTGCATACCATCTTGGAGGCGTGATCGCCAAAGATCTTCTTGATGGCAGTCGTCTCGATCGCATCATTGTACTTGGTTCCAGTGGCATGGCAGTTAATGTGTACAATCTCTTCGGGGCGGACTTCTGCATCAGCCAGCGCCATTGCCATCACCGCGGCAATGCCTGTGCCGCTCTTGTCAGGGGCAGTCATATGAAAGGCATCATTATTCATCCCCCTGCCCAGGAGGCGCGCCAGCGGCACTGCCCCGCGCGAGCGAGCGGATTGCTGCGTTTCCACTACCAACACCCCCGCGCCTTCGCTGAAGAGCGTGCCGGAACGCTGGGCGTGGAAGGGGCGGATCATCTCCTTGGTAATTGCGCGCAATCCTGAAAGGCCAGCGTAGCAATGCTCGGAGAGTTCGTCAAAACCCCCGGCAATCACCAGGTCGGCCCTGCCCTGCCTGATCCATGATAGCGCGATCCCGAGCACCGCCGTACCGGAGGCGCAGGCCAGGCTGATCACCGAGGCCGGGCCGCTGCATGCAATAATCTCCCGGATCGCTGCCAGGCCTGCTCCCATGGAACTCGCGGAGAGGTCGCAGCTCCCCTTCCCCGGTTCCTTGCCTGCCGCCAGTGCCGCAAGCCCGGACTGCGCGCCGCCGAAATTGCTGCCGATGATAACTCCAATCCGCGCAGGCTCAGGGGCGTGGGAATCGCTGGCTTTGGTTTCCGGATCAATCAACCGGGCCTGGATAATGGCTTCTTCTACCGCTTTGACAAGAAAGGCGCAACAGCGGGACATACCCTCGGGCACGGGAAAATCCGCCACCTCGCCAGCAAGCGTATTACGGAAGGGAGAGGCGTCAAAGACAGTGATCTCCCGGAAGGCCTGTTCCCCGGCGCAGAGTTTTTCCCAGAACGGCTCTACCCCCACGCCGTAGGGGGAAACGCATCCCAATCCGGTGATCACCGCCGTGCTTGGTTTCATCTTACCATTCTCCAGGTTTCATCCACCAACTGTTGAGCTGGTTTTTATGTTTTGTCTTTGCCTTCGAGCACTACTACGGCAGCGGCATAGTCGCCGGTATGGGTGAGGCTGAGGTGCATCCTGGCAACCCCCTTCTCACCTGCCAGCTTTTGCGCATTACCATGCAACTGCAAGACCGGCGCCCCGATCTCATCATTGCCTACCTCAATGCTGAGGAAGCCGATCCCTTTTTGCCACCCGGTTCCCAAGGCCTTCATCGCCGCTTCCTTGGCGGCGAAGCGCGCGGCGTAGCGTTCCTCCGTGTTGGCCGAAGCCTTGCAGGCAGCCTGCTCCGCCGCGGAAAAGGTTTTTTTCAGAAAGCGCTCGCCATGCCGGGAGATTGCCTCCCGGATGCGTTGAGTTTCGCAGATGTCCAATCCAATGCCAATAATCATTACATTCCTTCTTGTTGGTTTTGGTAATAATCCTGTACGTCCTGCTCCTTGAGCGGCCGGTCCAGGTTGAGGGCAGCGGCAATCTCGGCAAGCTCCAGGCCAAGCTCCTTTGCCAACCGCCGGGCCGCGGGAGCTGCGCGCACCGCCCCGAAGATCTGCGGAACCGCGCGGGGAGTAAAGCTGTCCAGGGACACGCCCGTACTGGCGTCTTGTTGCAAACGCCCGGCGTTCTCTTCGCGCGCGGCAGCGAGCTTCTCCCGGTCTGACTCTTCGCCAACTACGCAGAGGATATAACCCACCGGCAAGGTGCTCTTCTCCGGAGCCAGGCAGGCGAGCAGCGTACCGCTGACCTCCTCCTCGGCCTCGAGCGTGAACTCTGCCTTCTCTGTGATCAATTCCACCAGCTCCGCGCCGGGAGTAATCTCATCCCCCGCTTTAACCAGCCAGGAGGCAATCGTTGCCACCTCGACATTCTCCGCCAGTGAGGGGACCCGGATTAAATGCATAGATAATCCTTCTTCCGCAAGTATCGAATTTAATACTTTTGTACGGGCACAGCGCGCCGTGTCCCTACAATTATCGAAGCCTCTCCCTCCAAGGTGAGAGGGAATAATCCCCCATCTTTACCTAACGCCCATCCACCAGGCGGTCGCCAAGGATGTTATCCAGCAAGGGTTGGGCGTGGATTTCCTGCCGGGTTTTTTCAATATCATACTCCACCCGCCGGAAGACCACGCTGTCGCCATCGAAGATCACATAGCAGGCGCGGGGATCGCGGTCGCGGGGCTGGCCGACCGAGCCGACATTGACAATCGCCTTGCTGGTCTTCTCCATGATAAAGATACTTTTGAACATGTCCTCCGGGGTAACAAAGGGTTTCCCCAGCTCAAAGACCCCCGGCACGTGGGTGTGGCCGACAAAGCAATAGCGGTCAAACATGTCAAACTGCGGCGCCAGCTTGTCTGGATGGTTGCTCAAAAGCGGTAACAGGTATTCGCTCGTGGGCTTCTGCGGCGAGCCATGGACATAGAGAATGCCCTCCTCGGTATGTGATTTCGGCAGGTTGTCAATATGCTCCAAAAAATCGCGCCCGTCCGCGGTGCTGTTAAGCTGCTCCAGGGTCCAGTCAATCGCCCGGCTCGCGCGCTGGTTGAAACGCTCGCAGCCCTCGGCGAGGGCAAGCTCGTGGTTGCCCTTGATGGTGATATAGAATTTTTCCAGCTCACGCAGGCATTCCAGGGGGCGCGGCCCGTAGCCGACAATATCCCCCAGGCAGATAATCTCATCAATGTCCAGAGTTTCGATGTCAGCGAAAACCGCGCGCAATGCCTCCAGATTACCATGGATATCACTAATGATCGCGTGTCTTTCCAACATGAGCTGAACCCCGTGTAGTCTGGTCGGCCGACTGCCGGTGTTATGATTTTAAGGGAAGCCCATAAGCGACCAGGACTTCACGGAGAGCTGCTTCTCCCGCGGGAGTCATTTCACAAAGCGGCATCCGCAGGACTCCGCTATACAGCCCCATCAGCTTCATGGCGGTCTTGACCGTGATGGGATTGGTTTCAATGAACATGGCCTTGCAGAGCGGCAGCACCTGGTAGTGCAACCGCTGGGCTTCTGCCAGGTTGCCGTTCAGCCAGGCGCTCGTAAGGGCAACAATCTCCTTCGGAATAATATTAGCCGCAACCGAAACCACGCCCACGCCCCCGACCGACATCATTGGCAGGGTCAGGGAATCATCGCCGGAAAGGATCTCGATCTCGCAGAGTTGTCGGATGGAGCTGACCTGGTCCACGGAGCCGCAGGCCTCCTTGATGGTGGTGATGTTTTTGCAGGTCTTGTAGAGCCGCGCGATGGTTTCCGGCGTCATCTTAGTGCCGGTGCGCCCGGGCACGTTATAGAGCATCACCGGAATATCGATAGCATCAGCGATCGCCTGGTAATGCCGGAACTGCCCCTCGGGCATCGGCTTGTTATAGTACGGAGTAATCACCAGCACCCCGTCCGCGCCTGCCTTGGCGGCAAAGGTAGAGAGCCGCAGGGACTCCGCCGTGTTATTGCTGCCGGCGCCTGCAATCACCTTGGCGCGCCCCTTGACCGCCTTGACCGTGAACGCAATCACCTCCTGCTGTTCATCATGCGAGAGCGTGGCAGCCTCGCCGGTGCAGCCGCAGGGCACAATCCCGTTGGTCCCGGCGGCGATCTGCAACTCGATCAACTCGGTCAGCTTGTCAAAATCAACTGCGGAAGCGTCCTTGGTAAACGGCGTTACCAGCGCTACATTCGAACCTGCAAACATCTCTTCTCCTTTAATTTATTTATATTTGCTTAGAACTGGATTTAAGAACCTGAGTTGGGTAAATGCGCTTCCGTCCAGGCCCGGATCATAATTTCTTTCATCTCCCTGACCGCCCGCTCCAGGCCGGTAAAGACCGCGCGGGAAATGATGCTATGGCCGATATTCAAGTCTTCAATCTGCGGCAAGGCGGCGATGGGGGCGACATTGAAGTAAGTCAGCCCGTGTCCGCCGTTGACCCTGAGTCCCGCTGCCCGGGCGCATTGCACGCCGTCAGCGAGGAGCGCGAGTTGCTTGCCGACTTCGGCCTCCTTCCCCCAGGCCTCGGCGTAAGCGCCGGTATGCAGTTCGATAAACTCCGCGCCAGTCCGGGCAGCGGCATCGATCTGCACCACATCGGGATCGATAAAGAGCGAGACCACAATCCCCGCGGCCTGCAGGCGTTTCGTGACCTCCTCCACCCGTTGAAAACCTCCGGCGACATCCAGCCCGCCCTCGGTAGTGACCTCCTCGCGTTTCTCCGGCACCAGGGTCGCGCAATAAGGTTTGAGCTTTACAGCAATGCCGACAATCTCTTCGGCGACCGCCATCTCCAGGTTCAAGGGCGCCTTGACGGTCTGGCGCAGAAGCTCGATATCGCGGTCCTGGATATGGCGGCGATCCTCGCGCAGGTGGACGGTGATGCCGTCAGCGCCGCCGAGTTCCGCCAACGCGGCCGCCGCGACCGGATCCGGCTCAATGGTCCGGCGGGCCTGGCGGATGGTCGCCACATGGTCGATATTTACACCCAGTCTAATCATTTCCTTTTTATGCCTCCGTTTATCTTATGATTACGCTGACCTCCCCGGGATTAATCGCTTTGAGGGCGACCTCGGGGGGGAGCTTGGTATAGCATTTCAGAGTATGTTCGCCTTTAACCTGCTCGGTGATTTCGCTCATGTCAACATAGACAATGGAATCGCGCTCGCTGATCTTCAGCACCTCCACCTCTGGGCCTTCGATGGTGAGACTGACGGTTGAGGGGGTAATCTGAACTGCGCGCAGCCCGATCTGGGCCGGGCCAAAGAGTACGCGCACCGGCATTTTTTCAAACTTGCGCGCTTCCGGGATCGGCTCGATACTGACCGACACCCAGATGTCGATATTGCTTCGAATCAAGCGTTCGCCGATTCGCTTGGGCTTGACACCAACATAGCGGACCACATCCCTGGTGGCACCCTCGATATTAATCGGGTAGCACTCAAGGTATGCGTCCGCGGGGATGCTGCCCTTCGGGGCCATCACCTTGACAGTACGTTGTGAAGGTTCCGCCTCACGCAGGATCCGGTAGCCGGGGTTGGGTTCGCCAGTTACTACCGGTTTCACTTCGATATATTGCGGCACCAGCCGGTTGATGGAAACAGGGCCTTCCGGTTCCAGGATCTCCACCACCTTGACTCCCGGCGGCAGCGAAAGATCGCTGTTCTGAATGCGCAGTTCCACCTGCACCTGGTTGATATCACCCTCGGTATCGGAGGTCGGCACCGTGATATTCTTGACTACCGCCAAATCTTTGTTGCTCAGATTTTCCGCCTGGCCGCGCGGGGTTTGCAGCCGGGCGAGGAACTCGGTGGGGTAGCCCTTCTCCAGCTCCCAGCCTTCGGGGGCATTGATAATCAGGGGAACCTTCCGCCAGTTCACTTCGATGCGGCGGTCGTCGACATAAGCCCAGACAACCACCGCTAAGATTAGTGAAACGAAGAGGGTAAGGACATTGAAATGATGCTGTCTGCCAATAGCCATTAGGGCTCCTCCTCTATTAAGAGCGTATCGGTAATCTCAGCAGCGCATTGCTCGCTCAGGAGCCGGTGCAGCTCATTAACTTCCAGTCCAAGCTGGATCTTTCCGGAGATGGCGACGGAGATGCGGCCGGTCTCCTCGGAGATGATAACCACGACCGCGTCGGCCTCTTCGGAGAGGCCAATCCCGGCGCGATGGCGGGCGCCCATGCCGCGGCAGATTTCGGTGTTTTCGGTAAAGGGCAGCAGGCAATTCGCGCCTACAATCCTGCCGTTGCGGATGATTACCGCGCCGTCATGCAGCGGGGTCTTGGGATGGAAGATGGTGCAGAGCAATTCGCTCCCTACCGCCGCATCCAACCGGACGCCGCCTTCGATATAGGTGCCCAGTCTGGTTTCGCGCTCAATCACGATAATCGCGCCGATATTCTTTCTCGACAGGCTGGCGGCAGCCTTGACCACTTCGCTGATCGCACTCTCCCCGCGTTCACCGAACAAGCCCCAGACCGGGTTTTCCCCAATGCGGATTAAAGCACGGCGGATCTCCGGCTGGAAGACTACGATGACGGCAAGGATGCCGATAGCCAGCAGGTTCTCCATCAGCCAGCGGATATTCTCTAACTCCGCAACCCTGGCAACGAGGAGGATTACTATAACCCCACCCACGCCCAGGGTTCCGAGACCGCGCAGAATACCTGCCCCGCGGGTACCGCGGATGAATGACAGGGCTATATAAATCAGCACTGTCAGGATAGCGATCTCCAGTAGCGGCCCCCAAAGGCCGCTGGGATGCGTAGAGAGCTGATTGAACCAATTAGTAAACATGGCTTTCCTCGGTTTTCCTCACCTGTTTGCCAAAGCTCACTCAATCATACTGTAAAACCTGTCGATGGCAATAAGATTGTATCCGCAAGCCTACCTGCAAGTATGAGTTATACCTAAAGGGCTCGATTCCTTTTCACCGCCTCGGTCATGCGGACGGCACGGACAGTTTCTTTGACATCATGCACCCGCAGGATGGCCGCCCCGGCCATGACCGCCAGCACCGCGATGGCGAGCGACCCTTCGAGACGCTC
>JAFGNG010000073.1 GCA_016927125.1 Planctomycetota bacterium
CTCAGCGCTCCAAATAAAGCGCTGACTGAATCACATTGCCTTCCCGTTGGTGTAAGATACTATGATTTTGGAAGATACTGCAGGACCGTCCCCATCCTTTGATTGCAAAATACAACACGATATCGGACTTGTCAAATAAAATATAACTTCTTACATATAATTAATTTGCCACAATAAGCATATCAAATAATATTACAGCCTGTTATAAAACCTGCACTTACCCTCATTACACCCCGCCTCATACCAGAATTCAGACGGGCATTCGGGATTAGTGCATTTAACCTTGCGGCCTTTACAGGGACGGTTGGAATGAGAAAAAATCAGGTTCTGGCCTCCTGGCAACAAGTCGGCTGAAGCGTAGCGGAAGCTGGCTTGTTGAATCCGCTGGCCAGCTTACACGATGCTTATAAATCATCTCCATAAGGGTTTAATAATTAAGTAGAAGATACTATTAATACTTTTATCAACCTCTAAATCCTATTCTCTTATCTCCCGTCCACTTCCCAGTTGTCTCCATTTGTATTGCCTTTTGAAAATCCTTCATATTGATTTTACTCTTAGGCCCCCGGCAGAGCCCCATCCGGGCAGCGTTCAGCACCGCGTTCTTGATTTCGCCACCGGTCAACTCTTCATTTGCCAACCTTTCAACATCAACATCCTTTGCCAAAGGAAGTTTCTTTGGCAATAGTTTTTGCCAGATCCTGCGACGCAGCTCCCTGTCCGGCGGCGCAAACTCTATCTTGATAGCGATGCGGCGTTCGAGTGCTTTATCCAGCGTTATCTTGCGATTCGTAGACAGGATGCAAATGCCCTGGAATTTCTCCAGCTCCTGCAGGAGAACATTGACATCTCGCACCTCCCAGTTGTGATTGGCTGAGTCCCGATCATAGAACATGGCATCGGCTTCGTCCCAGAAGAGCAGGGCGTCATGTCTCCTGGCATCTCTAAATATACGGACAATGTTCTTTTCGGTGTTGCCGACAAAGCAATTTTGAATCTCCGAATAATCCGCAGTGAGAATTGGTTTATCAAGTTCATGGGCCATGGCTTCAGCGCAGGCGGTCTTGCCCACCCCCGGCGGCCCGCTAAAAAGAATCACCACCGCTCGCCTATAAGGAATAAGCTCGCCCAAACCCCATTCCTGCACCAGCACATCTGCATGACGGCTCTGCGTGAGCGCCATCTGTAAGGCCTCCTGCACCGCTTCGCTAAGCACCAACTGCTCCATGCGCATCTTGGCCGCACGGACTTTATCTCCGCCGGCGCGATTCTTCGCGAGTTTCTTATCAATGCCAAGAAGATCGAGACATTTCCCCGTTAGCTCGAACTCGATATTTTCCAGCGACCGGGGATCATTGGTCAGCAATGATTCTTCTCCTCCACAGGGTTGAATCAGGCCGCCAGTGATCAGATTGCTGTCAGATTTCAGGTATCGCATGCAATGTGGAACATGTTCCGGAAAGGAGCTGACCGCTCGCGCCAACCCGCCGCCCTGGAAGAGCGTATCGTTGGCGGATAAATGGCCGAGTTCCTTGCCGAGAAGAGTTAGCAGGATAGTGCGCTGATTGCCCTTAAATCCAGACTCGGGGTCATTAAGAAAGTTGCTGATTCTCCAGTCAGAATGCAGAGCAAGGGTCTCATCCAAGCTGTTTCCCAGCCGATCGGCCTTCCGCGAGAACTTGCAGAATTCCATCTCGTTGCCATGTCCTCTGACAAGGCCCTCCAATGCATCTGATTTCTTCTGCAAAGCCCTGGTGAGAAAGCAGAGCCGGTCCAGCAGCTCACCTTCACTCTTGACCGGCCATCCTAAATGATATTTTGCCTTCCCGTAGATGATGGAGTCTACCAAACCGGGATCAACAACCAGCCTTCGCTCGCAGAGGTCTTCATCTTCATCCTCATAGGAAATCAGCTTCGCCTTGAATAGACGGCCTTGTTCGGACATGCAGCGGATTATCTTTACCAGCTTGTCACCCGGCCGCTCCAACGCCTGGACAATATCTGAGCAGCTACGGCGAGATATCTTCAACATGCCCATGCGCTCAAGAATCAGGGCGGTCAGAATTTCCCGTTCAAGCCGATTTAATCTGTGCTTACGGCTGCATCGGCAAAGTTCAATTTCATCGCCTGTCCGCGTGAATGAACAATGCCAGTAGCTATACCATTCTCTTTCAGCAGCAAGTTTTTTTGTTGACTCAAGGGTGCATTCGGCCTTCTCAGATATCACCTTCTGCCTGACAGAGAACATCTGACCGGCTGCCTCCAACAACGCGTCAATGGAGGTGAATGGCGATATCGCCGGAGGAACCGCCACTAATTTGCTTCGCCTTGAAATTTCCTTGATCGGCGTTTTCATCTTGCGCCTCCCTTTCTTATGATCATAACCATTTTCGCCCTTGCGCTTTTGCTTCTTTGATTTTACAATGCTGCATGGGACATATGATGTCCAAGGCAGGTTATTTTTGAGAAAAATCATAAAATTAAAATTTCCTGAATTTCAGGGGCGTGGGACAGTATATGTCCAGTGAGACCGGATAATATGGAGGCATGAAGCGCATGAATATCTGTAGAAGCCAGTTCCGGCGGGTGATTGAGCTCGACCGGCAGATCCGCGCCGGGCGATATCCAAACTGCTCAGGATTTGCCAGGGAATGGGAGGTCAGCCGCAAGACCATCCAGCGGGATATTGAGTTTCTCAAAGAGCATCGTGCGCCCCTTGATTATGATCCGGCCAGGCAGGGATATCATTATACTGATCGTAGCTGGATGCTGCCCATGATGGATTTGACCGAGATGGAACTTTTGCAATTGCTGCTGGCGGAACGGATGGCGAAGCAATTCCAGGGCACACCAATCGCTGAGGTACTGGATTCCCTCTTTGACAAACTTAATTTCGCCTTGAACGAAAAAGTGACGGTTGACCCGGTCGTTTTTCGAGAGCAGTTTTCATTTCACGGATTACCGGCGCGGCCTATTGACGAAAATTTCTGGACGGATATATTCAAGGCACTAAGGGGTGACCGGGTAATCATCTTAAAGTATAAAACTCCAGAGCAGCCCAAACCAAGCGTACGCACCCTTGAACCACTCCACCTGGCATGCATTGGCGAAGAATGGTATCTGGTCGGAATTGACCGTGACAGCGGCGAGATCCGCAACTTCGCGGTCTCGCGCATCCAATCTGTCGAGGTTAAAGACGAGACCTTTGATCCCGAACCATTTGATCCGGAGGAGTATTTCGCCAACCGCTTCGGACGTTTTGTCGGCAAACCTGGCGAGGAATACCAGTTCAGGATTCGCTTCAGCAAAGACGCTGCGCCTTGGATCCTTGAGCGCAACTGGCATCCCAGGCAGAAGATCCAGAAACACCGGGATGGCGGCCTGACCCTCTCCTTCCCGGCTCCATCCCTCTACGAAGGAAAACGCTTGGTACTGCAATGGGGAGAGGATGCGGAGGTGTTGGGGCCGGTGCATTTGCGAGGAGAATTAAAAAAGAGTATGAAAAAACTTATAAGTCGCTACCAACAATAAGGAATTACCATCCGAGAACATTAGAGATAAGTTCCACCACATTCTTTATAGTCAAGTGGCTAAAAAAAG
>JAFGNG010000074.1 GCA_016927125.1 Planctomycetota bacterium
CGCACGTTTTGCTGTCTTCCCCGGAACCTTTGATCCCATTACTTCCGGCCATATTGATATTATCCGCCGCGGCGCCGCGATCTTTGAACGGCTGACCGTCGGGGTGGCGCGCAATCCCGGCAAGCGTAAACCCCTCTTTTCGCTGGATGAACGGCTGGAGATGATCCGCGAACTGGTGCAGGATTTGGATAACGTCGACGTCAAGAGCTTCGAGGGCATGACAGTCGACTTTGTCCGTTCCATGGGCGCGAAGGTCATCCTGCGCGGCATCCGGACCTTCGGGGATTTCGAATATGAATTCCAGCTCGCGCTCGCCAACCGCTCCTTCAAAGGCATCGAGACCGTCTTTGTCATGGCCAACGAGGAGAATTCTTTTATCAGCTCAACGCTAATCAAGGAGGCCGCGTCCCTCGGGGCCGATATCTCGCGCTTCGTGCCGGAATCGGTCAGCCAGCGCCTGCATGAGAAGCTTGCCAACAAGAGCAACCGCGACACCGCCGGCCTGCAGGGGGAAGAGCCGAATCCATGATGACCAAGAACAAGGCAGGGAAGCAAATCAAGGGCCACAGTATCCATAAAAGCTCCCACAAGAGCCCGAAAAGATTCACCGCGATGATTACCCCCTGTGACGGCTGCGGCGCGAAGTGCTGCCGGTACTTCGCGCTCGAAATCGATACGCCCGAGGACCGGGCCGATTTCGAAGACCTGCGCTGGTATATCAGCCACGAGAACACGGTCCTCTACGTGGAAGAAGGCACCTGGTACCTGCACATCAACAATGACTGCCGTTTCCGGGCTGCGGACAACCGCTGTACCAATTACAGCTCCCGCCCCACCATGTGCCGGGAGCATTCCCCCAAGGATTGCGAACGTTTCGAACCGTGGAGCTGCGACCTGAAATTCACCAACCTGGCCGAATTGGAATGCTATATTACCGCTTTTTTTAACTAGCCCAGACCGCTTTTAATCCCGTTAAAACCGCCCGCACCCGGCAAGGGCACGTAACGGGCAATAATCCCCTTCGGTTTTCATTTGAAACCTGCCGCTATCTAATTTACTATTATAGTTGATAACCTCAGGCGGGCGCGGATATTCGCCGCCAGCATCAGGAGCGGCTTATGCGGGAAATACCTGTCAACATTCTCAAACCCATCCCGGCCTTGCCGGGGGCCTTGCTGCACAAATCCTGCTCCCTGCTTCTGGAGAAGGGCGACCGCCTGAGCCCCGGGATCGTCGAGGTAATCCGCTCGCAAGGGGTCAAGGAAGTCTGGATGCTCGAAGCGCGGGAGAGCCTGGACCGGGTCCAGCGCGAACGGGCGCGGGTGCCGGTCTCGGTCGAGAGTATCCACCCCGGCGAGAAACTCTCCGCCACCATCTTTGACAAGTCCGGCCGCCTCCTCTTTGCCGAGGGCACGATTGTTCCCAAGGGTCTGGTCAAGGCGCTGCGCACTCGCGGGATCAATATCATCTACCGCCGCGCCCGCAAGAGCCAGGATGATATCCGCCAGGTCCGCGCCATCCGCGACGCGATCGTAGCGGAGCGCAGGGCGCTGCTGGAAGCCGAAGCCGCGCCCCCGGTATTGTTTGACGAGGCCAGCGCCGACGAGATCCGCAATCTCCGCCTGCCGGTCGCGAGGTGGAATGACTTTATCCCCGCCAAGCTGGAGGCGAAGCTCAACCGCCGCCAGCCCGGGATCGTGGAGACCAATGATCCCCCGTTTGCCGACCGGATCCGCGACACCCGGGTCTTCCGGAGGGTCTCGAAGGAAGACAAGGTTACCTTCAGCAATATTGTGATCGGCAGCCTGCGCAGCACACGCGAACTCCTGACCGACCTGGCGACGGAAAAGAAGCAGATCGATCTCTATCCCATTGAAGAGGTCATCGCTAACGTGATGGCCGGAATTATCCACCACCGCGATCTCCTGACGCTCTGCAGCAGCGCCAAGACCAGCGAGCATTACCTGGTGGCGCACGCCCTCTCGGTGATGGCGCTGTCGGTCAATATCGCCGCCTCCATGGGCTTCAGCACCGCGCAGATCAAGGCGCTCGCCTATGGCGGGCTGCTGGCGGATGTCGGCCTGCTGCGGATTCCGCCCCACCTCTTGAACAAGCAGGAACCGCTGACCCCCGCGGAGTACGCCCGGATCCGCCAGCACCCGGCGCTGGGTCTCAATGTCCTGCAAGGCATCCACGGCCTGCCGGAGGAAGTGCCGTTCATAGTCTACCAGAGCCATGAACGCGGCGACGGCTCGGGATATCCCAAGGGCAAGAAGGAAGCGATTATCCATACCTTCTCCCGCATTGTCAGCACGGCGGACTGCTACCAGGCGCTCTGCTCTGACCGGCCTTACCGCAAGCGGCTGAGTTTTTACGAAGCGGCGCGCGAGCTGGTGGTAATGGCCAGCCGCCGGCAGATGGATGTGGAAATTATCCGCGCCTTCCTGGATTGCAACTCCCTCTTTCCGATCGGCAGCTTCGTGCGCCTCTCCGACGGCGAGATTGCGCGGGTCCTGACCGCGAACCCCGGCGCTTATGATCGCCCGATTGTGCGCAAGATCTGGGACAGCAACTTCCGGCCGGTCACGCGGCCGGAGCGCATTGATCTCAAGGAAACGCCGGAGCTCAGCGTAATTCATGCGTTCGCGGATGGGGAACTGCCCAACCGGTATAACCACTTTATCGGCTTCTGATCCCACCGCTGCCGGCAGCCAAAAACCGGCCCGGGAAGCTTTTTTAAATGCCCAAAAACCGGATTTGGCGCATGAAAAATTATGAAATCCTAGATTTTCCCCAAAAAAGCATTGACAATCACCCGCTTTAGCGATAAAGTTCCAAACTCTTGTCGCCTTCCGGCAATGCCTGGCTTTAACAGATGCAGGGCGGAGGACGTGGATATTGCTAACAACCAAGGAAATCTAGAGATATGAATGTAAAGACCTTTGTTGCCAAACCCAAGGATATCACGCAGGAGTGGCTGCATATTGACGGCACCGACCAGGTGGTCGGCCGCTTGGCGAGCCGCATTGCCGTAATTCTCATGGGCAAGCACAAACCTATTTATACTCCGCACCTGGATACCGGCGACTTTGTGGTCGTGACCAATGCCGAAAAGGTATGCTTCACCGGGAAGAAGTGGACGGACAAGCTCTACCGCCATCACACCGGTTGGGTCGGCGGCCTCAAGGAGATCCCGGCTGAGAAGATCCGCAGGGAGAATCCCGAGCGCATCCTCTACTTCGCGGTTAAAAGGATGCTGCCGAAGACGAAGTTGGGACGCCAGATGTTGAAAAAATTAAAGGTATATCGCGGGCCGGAGCATCCCCATGCGGCCCAGGGCCCGAAGACGATTGACGTCAGCGCGACCAGGAGGTCATAAGAGTGACAGCCACAAGCATAGCAGACAAATACACCTGGGGTACCGGCCGAAGGAAATCCTCGGTCGCCAGGGTGCGCATCCGCAGGGGTGAAGGTAAGATCAAGATCAACGACCGGGAGATGACCGAGTATTTTACCACCGAGCGCACCAAGATGATGGTTTACAGCCCGCTTAAAGAGACCAAGATGATGAAGAAGTACGATGTCTTTGTCAATGTCCGCGGCGGAGGAGTTGTGAGCCAGGCCGGAGCGATTATCATGGGCCTGTCCCGCGCCCTCTCCAGGGTGGAACCTGAAACCGAAGAAATACTCCGCAAGGGAGGATTCCTTACCCGTGACAGCCGCCAGGCAGAACGGAAGAAGCCGGGCAAGAAAGGCGCCCGGAAGAGCTTCCAGTTCTCCAAGCGTTAACCCGCCGGCTGCTTACAGGTCAAAAAAAGGCTCCTCTTCCGGAGCCTTTTTTTGTTTAATAGGTGATGAAGATTAACCCCTAAGGAAGCTAAGATGTTAAAGAAAATCAAACTTCAAGAGATCGATGGCTTTTCCGTCTCCGCTGTCCGTGCCGGGATCAAGAGTTCCGGCAAGCTGGACCTGGGACTAATCGCGACTGATAAACCCACCATGACCGCGGCGGTATTCACCAGCAACCGGGTCTGCGCCGCGCCGGTCAAGCTTTCCCGCGCGCACCTGCGAACCAACCGGAACCAAGCCCGGGCAATCCTGGTTAACTCCGGGAACGCCAATTGCTGTACCGGCAAGCAGGGTGACAAGGACGCGCAAGCCTGTGTGAAAGCAGTTGCGAAAAACCTGAACTGCAAACCGAAAGAAGTCCTGATGGCTTCGACCGGGATTATTGGCGAACCGCTGCCGATGCAGTCGGTGCTGCCGGGAATTGCTCAGGCGGTGAAACTCTTGGCTTCCAAGAAACCGCAGGACCAGCGCTTTGCCGATGCTATCCGCACCCTGGACACCCATCCCAAGGAGGCTGGCGCTACCTGCCGGATTGGTGGCAAGACAGTCAAGATCGCGGGCGCGGCCAAGGGCATCGGCATGTGCGCGCCCAACCTGGCGACCGTGCTGATCTTTCTCTTAACCGACGCCGTGATAAACCAGCGCATCCTGCAAGCGATTTTAAAAGAGGTCGTCGATGATACTTTCAACCGGGTAACGGTTGACAGCGATATGTCTACCAACGACTCCTGTTTCCTGATGGCCAGCGGGAAAGCGGGGAATCAGGCCATTGGCGCGCTTAACTCCAAGGACGCCAAGGCATTCCGCCAGGCGCTCTTCGAGGTCTGTCTAAAATTAGCCAAGATGCTGGCTGCTGACGGCGAGGGCGCCACCAAGTACTTGGAAGTGCAGGTGAGCGGTGCCAAAAACCAGGCGGACGCGGACAAGGTCGCGCGCGCCATCGCGGAGAGCCCCCTGGTGAAGACCGCGGTCTGCGGGGCAGACCCCAACTGGGGGCGGGTGTTAATGGCGGCGGGCAAGTGCGGCGCGGCGGTCGAGGCAGAAAACTGCCGCCTCCGTTTTGGCAAGCACCTGCTCTTCAACAAGGGGAAACCGGCAAAATTCACGCCCGCGGAGATCGCCCGTTACATGGGCAAAAAGGAGATTATCATCTCCCTGGATCTCGGCCTGGGCAAGGCCAAAGCCGAGATTTATACCTGCGACCTGACCCACGGGTATATAACGATTAATGCGGAGTACCATAACTGAGTAAAAGGAGATAGCGGGAGGTGGTTTTCCCTTGACGACCGGGGGGGATAACTTAAGAATATGTTTTCCGGCTGGGAGTAAATTCCCGCTGGAAAAACGGGGTATTTTAGCTTATTATATCCCCAGAGCGCCTTTCCCCCGGGAAAAGGTTTTTCTTTTTTACAGCAGTTTAAGGACCGGCAATGCTTGCAGAAGCGGTTAAAAAATCAGCAGTGCTCATTGAAGCGCTTCCATATATCAAACTCTTTCGTAACGCTATAATTGTAGTGAAGTTAGGAGGGAGCGCGCAGACCGATCCGGAGGTTATCCAGCGGGTGCTGACCGATATTGATTTCATGATCTCGGTAGGGATGCGCCCGGTGGTGGTCTACGGCGGCGGCAAGCGCATCTCCCGGGCCATGCAGGCAACCGGGAAGGAAGCGGTCTTTGCCCACGGCCAGCGCATTACCGACCCGGAGTCGATGCAGATTGTCGAG
>JAFGNG010000075.1 GCA_016927125.1 Planctomycetota bacterium
AGGGAGCCATCATGGTGGATTCCAGCGTGGCAATCCTGGCTTGGAGATCAGCGATCTCGGCAGTGTCATCGGCCAGAACGCTTCCGCTCATCATGAGCGCAAATACTGCTGTAGCTGTAAACAATAACCTCATTTTAATTCCCCCTACAAAATAGGTAAACCAACAAACAAAAAGTATTCAGGATTCCCCCAGACGTTTGACCAATACCAATCTATTTAAAACCATCTGTCTGAATCCAATGGAAAATTCCAAATGTCTACTACCCTTATATTAGCAGCTTAGTAAGCGACTCCTTTCAAACAAACTACGTATTTTTCTAACAAATTCCTCAAAGTGCAATTGATTGCAATTAATTATGACAGAAGTTAAAACTTAAAAACTCTGGCAATTACCACTCCCCAGTTCGCCAGTCATACCAAAAAAATTATCTTACCGCTTAAGCGATAAGAAGATTTCAAAGAATTGTAAATGTGGGGAAAAGTTTTTCAATGAAAAAAAAATAAAAATGCGAATTCTCCCGGCTCTTAAGTTTTTTACTAAAACGATTACTTCACGAAAACCGTCCAAAATAGAGGTTAATTGGGTTTAAATATAAGGTTTTTCACGGGTTTTGCACAAGCAGCGGGAATTTTTTAATGGTTTGAAAAAAAATCATAAAATCCTCTGCGTGGTTTACTTTGCCTGCCATTGTCAGTGCATCGGCAATTTTCTAATCCCGCTGTTTATGACTGCTTAAGCCTCCGCTTCATTCTCCGGGATTTCACCTGCCTTTTTCAGTGCCATGTAAGCCAGGATGGGGCCCACCACCTCAAAGAAGAGGCAGGTTGCGGTCACCGTCGTCAGGATGGTATTACCAATCCACTCTACATGGCTGCTGGCAGCGACATTCCCATGCTCCAGCACCCGGCGGGAAATCTCGTCCAGATCCCCCTTGGCAATCAGGGCCAGCCCGATTGCCACCCCCGCCTGGGTATGCAGCCCCCAGCCGAGATATTTCCTGATCTTATCTTCCGCCCCTCCCATGACTGCGCCCAGCCAGGCGCCTCCGGCCTTGCCCGCCATCCGACCGAGAATATAGACCAGGCCGAGTAATCCCAGCGACCCGGCGGCATAGATGTCCAGGTGCGCCCCGGCAACCGCGAAGAAGAAGATAAACAAGAGCGGCATAATATTCCCCAACTGCTCGCTCACCTTCTGCACCAGGCTTTCGTGGCGGGTGTTGACCAGCACAAAACCGATCATCATGTTGGTCAGGATCAGGGAGATATGCAACCAGCTTGAGATCCCGCAACCGAAGAGCACAAAGCCGAAGGTTAGGATCAAATAATCCCTGGCATTGCTGATCTTCCTCAGCATATAGCTGAAGACAAAACCCAGGCCGGAGCCGACAAAAAAGCTGACCATGATCTCTTTGGCCGGTGCGAAAATCAAATCGGAGGTGCCGCCCTCGGAACCCGGCAGGAGAACCTTCGCGATCCCGTAGGCAAAACCGAAGATCAGAATAGCCAGACCGTCATCAAAGCCCACCACCGCGTAGAGCGTCGAGGTTAGGCTGCCCCGAGCTTTGTATTCCTGAATCACCGCCACTGTCCCCGCCGGGGCGCTGGCCGAGGCAATCGCCGCTAGCAGTAAAGACAACGGCCAGTCCGCGCGGCCCGAGGTAATGGTGGTCAGTAAGGCAATCCCCACCAGCACCATCGCGAAGGTGCCGAGGCACTCGGCGAAGATAATGGTGAGCAACTCCTTGCCCTGCCGCTTAATCACCTTCAAGCTGAGTTCGGAGCCGATAGTAACCGCGACAAAGCCGAGGGCGATTTCGTTGATAAACGCCAGGCCTTCGAGATCAGCATCCTTCAGGAGGTTGATCAAGGAAGGCCCGATTAGCAACCCGACCAGCATATACCCGATAATCGCTGGCATTCGCAGCCGGTTGACCAGCCGTCCGGCATAGTATCCCGCAACCGTCATGGCGCCAAGAACCATCAGGGAGGGAAAATTAAATCCTACCAGAGGATCATCTATCATAATCTATCTTCCGGGATCTCACCCGCCTTGGTGAGCGCAATCTTGGTTAGAATTGGTCCAATAATTTCAAAGAAAATACAGGTCGCGGTGATGGTGGTGATGATGCTCGCGCTGATCCTGGCGCCTTCCGCGCCGAGATCCCTGAACTCGCTGGCGACGATTAGCGACAAACCAATCGCCACTCCCGCCTGCGAGAGAATCCCCAGGCCAACATATTTCTTAATCTTATCCTCCACCTGGCCAACCATTGCGCCCACGCGCGAACCTCCAATCAGGCCACCGCTCCGAGCCAGGATATAGATCACTCCAACCAGACCGAGCTGTGGCAAAGCCTTCAGATTCAGGTGCGCGCCGGCTAACGAGAAAAAGAGGATGAAAGTCATGGGCATGATCGAAGACATCTGCTCGCCAACCTTCCGTACCAGGGCCTCGGTGCGGGTGTTGACCAGCACAAAGCCAATCACCAGGTTGGTGAGGATCAGGGACATATGGAAGATTGTCGAAAGCCCGAGCGCGATAAAGACAAAACCCATCACCAGGATAAAGTACTCGCTGTTATGCTTTACCCTCCGGACGAGGAAGCAGAAGAGATACCCCAGCACTGCGCCGATTACCAGGCTGCTCAGGATCTCCTTCACCGGCACCCACATCGTTGCCAGAAAAGAGGGTTCCACGCTACCCGGCATATCCGCCACAATCAGGGTCTTGGCGAGGGCGGCGGCGAAGCCGAAGATGAAGATCGCCAGGCCGTCGTCAAAACCCACCACCGCGTAGAGCGCCGTAGTCAGGCTGCCCTTGGCCTTGTATTCCTGGATCACTGCCACAGTGCCAGCCGGGGCGCTCGCCGGGGCGACCGAGGCGAAGATCAGTGCCATTGGCCAATCGGGTTGCCCGTCTGTCAGCCAGGTCAGGGTCGCGATTGCGCCCAGGACAACCAGGAAAGCGCCAAACGACTCGGCCAGGATAATGGCGACAATCCCCCGTCCCATCGCCCGGAGGGTCTTCAGCCTGAGTTCGGAGCCAATGGTAAAGGCGACCAATCCCAAGGCGATTTCATTCAGGAAAGACAGGCTTTCGAGATCATCGTACCGCAAGAGGCTTAGGAACGGGAGCTTTGATAATTCCCCGAATGAAGGGCCCAGCAGCAATCCCACCAGCATAAAGCCGATAATGGAAGGGAGATTGGCCAAGCGGATGATTTTACCCGCGTAAAAACCGAGTATAGTAATCCCTCCCAGAAGGAGGAAGGGTGGGATATTTTCCATTATTCAATCCTATGCTGGTCAGGCTTCGATCCTGCCGTTGGTGAAAAAGAGTTCCTGGATGGCCACCATGACCTGCTTCGACTTGTCTAGCGGGCCGCTGACATGCTCAATCCGCCGGATGGTGTCATTGGTGAGCTTCTTTTCCACCATGGCAATAATTATCCGGTTGAAGCCGTGTACAGAATCGCTCCAGAAATCGGCGAAGAGCGGCAGTTTTGCCAGGTAGGTAGAGCTTTGCTCGGATTCGATTACCTGCACGGAGCAGGATTCCATGGCCGAAAAGATCTGCAAAATATCCTTGAAGATCTCCTCACTCTGGATAAAGACATGAAACAGGTTTTTGCCATCGCGGTCTTTGGTGTCCACTTCGTCTCGGCAATGGCGCAGGAAGCTCTCATACAAGCCCTCGGCACTGGCAGCTTCCGCAAGCTCGTTGATCGCTCCGGGGATCCTTAAGACCTGGCTGATCGCTGAGAGCACCTTGATATGTTCATTCGACTCCAGCATCGGGGCAATGATAAATACGAACAGTTTGACCGGCGCCTCATCCAGCGCGTTGAATGCAACCCCCTCGCGGGAGGTTACCACCCCCACCACGAATTCTTTCACGTTTTCCAGGCGGCAATGCGGGATTGCCACGCCCCCGCCGAAGGCAGTGGAACCCATCGCCTCGCGGTCCTTCAGCATCTGTAAGATCTTGTCCTCTTCGACATTGGCAAGGGCGGGAGAAGATTTGGCGAGTCTCGCAATTTCTCCCAGGATTTCATCTCCGTTCTTAGCTTCCACCGAAACCTTAATGCAGTTTTCGTGGAATACATCTATAAGATTCATAATTGATTCCCATTCTCAACAATACCGGCCAAGAAAAATTAAACAGTTAAATTTTATGCTTAACTATATCTTCAGCCAAGCTCATGGCAAAACAAATTCAAGCCTTAAATGCTGTTAACTTTAAAATTTCCTTTTTTGTCAAACTGAAAGCTCGATTAACAGCTATTTTTTTTGCATCCCAAGGTATTTTTTTTAAATTATGTAAAAAGAATATTATTTGTATACATTGTATGCCACACAACCAGTTATAATATTTATATCTTTTGATATCATTAATCAGTTGTGTGGCATAATGTTATGTGGATTTTAATGTAGATAACACGTGCATAAATCTGTGATTATCTGTGGTTCACCCCCGGTTAACTCGAAATAAAATTGTGAGATCTTCGTTATTATTGTTGACAACCCTGAGAATCAGTAGTAATTTATATAAGATTAGGATAGTACCATGAATATCCGTTGGTGCAAATATTTTTTTAAACGGACGGAACTCTGTCGAGGGATTTAATACCCAAGACGCCTTCCCCCCCCCTCGATTGACGAGCCGTACCCGTTCCCGAGCTCCTGTCGCCCCCCCGACAGGGGCTCTATTTTATATGTCCGATTTTACCTCTCCCCAGAAAAACCTTGGTTTTTTTATTATACCCCAAGGTATTCCTTGATGGACCCGGCAATGGTTTCAAAGGTTTGGCGGCGGCGTTCATCATTGCACTCCAGGAGAGTCAGCCGGAAACCGTCGCGTCGGCAGCAGAAACCGCTCAAGGGAACCACGCAGATGCCCTTGGCTGCAAGTAGGTAAAAAACAAAACGCTGATCATTGGGTACCTTATCCAGCAACCCCCCCAGCATTTCTCGGATTGCGGGGTTATCAATCTGGAGTGACTGCTGGCTGTTGAGCACACCTTCCTCGAACATCACAGTCAGGTAAAAAGCCCCGCTCGGAGGGTTGACTATAACTCCGGGGATACCGCTAAGGATCCCCACCGCTTCCCTGGCATTGCGCTCAAAGATTTTCGCGCGTTCAGTCAGGTGGTCAAGGTAACGCTGGTCGCTGAAAATTCTCGGAATCGCCAGTTGGGGCATGGTGGTGGAGCAAACCTCCAGCATCTTTGAAGCCAGCAGTGAATTGACATAGGTATTGAACATCTTATCATGGTCGCGGTTGAGAACTTCAATCCAGCCGCAACGCGCGCCCGGCCAGGGGATTTCTTTGGAAATCCCGCGCAGCACCAGGGCGCAGACATCCCCGATTACCTCGGAAAGATGCAGGGTGGTATTGCCGTTATATACGATGTGGGCGTAAATCTCATCTGCAATGATAAAAAGCTTGTAATCCCGGGCGATTGCGACCATCTCCTCCAGGACTTCGCGTGGATAAACCGCGCCGGTTGGATTATCAGGATTGATTAACAGGATTCCGGCGATGGAGTCGTTATAGTGGCATTTCTGCCGCAGGTCAGCAAGATCCGGCATCCAATTATTATAAGGGTCAAGCTCATAGGTCAGGTGTTCATACCCGCTGTGGGCGGCCTCGGCGGAGGAGTGGGTGCTGTAAGCCGGGGTGGGCCCGATAACCCTGGCCTCGCGCCGGAGAAAGCCGTAAATCTTGGCGACCGCGTCGCCAATGCCATTAAAGAAAATAATATCGTCGGCAGTTACCTTCACCCCGCCGCTTCGCTGGTTGACCTCCTGCGCCAGGAATTCGCGGGTGGCTTTAATCCCGGCGGTGGGGCAATAACCCCAGGAACCGGGCTGCTCGATAATGTCATGTAAGATTTCGCGGATCCAAGGGGCTACTTCTTCACCTTTCTGGACCGGGTCGCCAATATTCTCCCAGACGATTTCCTGGCCCAAATCCTGAAATTTGTGGGCTACCTCCACCATCTCACGGATTGCGTAGGAAAGTGAACCTGCCCCCTCGTGCACAATATTTCTTCGCATATATTAATCCTATAGCTATTGACATTTTGATATCGCGAAAAATTTTAACCACAATCTGCCTTGCATCGGCCTATGAAAATTATA
>JAFGNG010000076.1 GCA_016927125.1 Planctomycetota bacterium
CAAGGAGCTGCACGCCAAGGGCGATATCCGGATTAAGGGCAAACAACCCCACCAAGGCGGCGCGGCCAACGAATATACCGGCAGCGGCGGCCATGCCGTCTATGACGCCGAAGAAAATATTCTCTTCCTCAAGGCCGAAGGCGAGGAATTCCCCGAGGTGCAGTTCGGCGAATACTGGATCCGCGATGAAGTCATTACCCTGGATCGCAGCACCGGGTTGATTACCGCCATGGGGAACAAGCGCAAGGTCGGGCATACGCGGTTGCGGCCCTTGCAGGCTAAGCCCGGAGATGACTCCCAGACCCCCCAGGACATCAATATAACTTACGGTGACCGGCTCTCCTATGATTGCAATAGCGGGATGGCCAGGTTTGTCGGTGGTATTACCCTGATACATCCGCGCCTCTCCTTGCAGAGTAAATCTTTGGATGTCCACACAATTGTAAATGCGGGAAAAGGCCTTACCGCTGAAGGCAGCGCCTTCCAGCAAGTCCGGCGCGTGGTGGCGAGGAAGAAGGTCGCGATTGTAACCAACGAGGGGCGCAAGGCGAATGCCGAAGAAGCAACCTTTGATACCACCGCCGGCACCCTGACCCTGACCGGGCCGCCCAACCCGGTCATCTATGAAGAGGGGCGCTTCCGGATCAATGCCCCGCGCATTGTCAGCAACAGCGCGCTTGATCCCGGCCGGTCCGACACTTCTTTTGAAAGTGTCAGCACCGATGGCCCCGGGGAAATGTCCATCCTCGCGATCAAGGGCCGGAAGCAATCTGCGGGTGAGAACGGGGAGCTGGGCGCCTGGGTCAATGATGTTGGCACCTTGATCAGCTATATGAAAGAAATGCGCTACGATCAAACTACCCACCAGGCCACTTTCGGCGGCAGCGTGGTGCTGACCCGCGGCGAGGTGGTCTTGAACTCGGAACAACTGGAGGCACATCTCTCGGAAGTCGACCTTGCTCCCGAGAAGATCCAGGAAGCAGAAGGAGAAAAACAAGAAGATGACCTTCTGCAGAACGCGGGCTTAAAAATTTCGAGGCTGATTGCCCGCCAGAACGCGGTGATGCATTCCGGCGGCCGCCATTCCAAGGCGGATAGAATGATCTACGATGTCGACGAGGAGCGGGTGACCCTGATCGCGAGTGATGCCGAGGACGCCAAGATCTGGGATGAAAGCGGCAGCCAATTGGAGGCTAAGCGGATTGTCCGCTACAACACCGAGTATACTATCGATGCGGACGGGCCAGGGAAGCTGACCTTGAGCGAGAATGTGCCCTTGAGCAATGTTCCCAGGTCAGCGCGGATTCACTTCGGCAGGCGGTTGCTTTACACCTCGCCGCCGGACAGCCCGGCCAAGGCGGAATTTATCCACGGCGTGCTGATGCGTTGGCAGGACATGACGATCGAGGGCGACCGGCTGGAAACAATCCTTAGCGGAGGTACCAGCATTACGAAGCTGTTGAAGCGCAATGAAAACCTCGGTGAAGATGTCGAACCCGGCCTGCTGAAGCGAAGGATCGACTCCGCGGTTATGACTGGCAACGTCAAGGTCGTAAGCGGTGAGCGGGTGGCGATAGGGGATGAAGCCATTCTCCTGCGCAATAATGACAGCGTCTTGCTTACCGGCAAGCCCCATGCCGAGATGCGCGATGCCGAAGGCGTCCGTCTCTTGGCCCCGCGGTTTGAACTCGTGCGCGGGCTGGAATCCAAGGTGACTGCCGATGGTCCGGGTAAGCTCTTTATTGCCGCGCCAGCCGCGGAAAGATCGCTCAAACTTAAATCCGGCGGAGTCTGGGAATCGCGGGAAGAAGACATCCTGCCCGGCCAGCATCCCATGGACTACCGGCTCAGCTACCAGAAGAACATGGTTTACAATATGACGGAACGGCGGATCCTTTTCAAGGAGAAGGTAAAGATTGAGCAGTCCACCCTCTTCGGCCGTTGCGATGAATTGGAAGCGTTCTTGTCGAGCGATGATTCCACGCGCAGCCGCGACCCGCAAAGCCAGCAGATGACCCTCTCCCGGGCGATCTGCACGGGGGATGTTTATTTTGAAAGCTACGAGCCTCCCGCGGATGATGAAACCCTGGTCGAGGTGCTGCAGAACCTTGAGGACAACAAGTCCCGCCCTGGAACCACCGCGTTGGTGGAGTGCGAGAATGCCGAATATAATGTTCAAAAGCATAGAATCACCTTCACGGGCGAGCAAAGAGATGTGCGCATGTTGGATCAGGAGGTTACGAAAACCCGTAGCGGCACGCAGGTTGAGCGCAGATACATTCACAACTTGTCCAAGGCGGTATTAACGACAACCAAGCCCACGCATATCAGCTTCCCTTTTGATAAGATCTTTGGGCGCAGAGCTATAACCGAAGATTTTCCGACAGATATCCCGCTGCGCTTGCCGCCGCGCGGGCCAGAAAACTTGACCACGACCCCCTAGGCATTATAATAATTTCAAGGAAGGATACTTTTATAGTAGGGTTAAGAAGCTGTTTAACGTAAGATTACTGTTAGTGATGTGCCAGGATGCACCGGCCGGGGATAGAGTTGATGCCAGACAATAACTGGAGGCGGCGCTTGGACGACCGCCTGGATGAAAAATCCGGCAAGGCTCCCCCACGGACCCCGCCGCCCCAGGCAGCGCCTAGGACGCCACGAAAAGATGCACCCTCGCCCAACCCATCTCCGCGCAGAAGCCCTACAACCGTTGTCCGGCGCGCGCAGCCCCAAGCTGGAAAAACCGAATCCGCGAAAGGCCCGGAAGCAAAACCCCGGCCTGTCCCCTCGGCTTCTCTGGTTCCCCATTCCCGCGCCCTCAGCAGG